>CBFGJG010000050.1:0-12905 GCA_965649055.1 Caldifarciminota bacterium | reverse complement strand
GACCTGTTAAACCATAAATCTTGTATCTTCTTACCCATTTAATCACAGTCTTTACATTAATCCTAAACTCCTTCGCTGTTTTTCTATATGACTTTACTTTAAAATAATACATAACTATCTTCTTCCTATAATCATATAAAATTTCCTTGTCTTTTAACTTATTATTTGCTAATATATTATAAGTCATGGGTAACTCCTTTTTTAGAGTTATTATTAACTCTAAAATTGGTTTTTGCAACTCCTTTGAGGATTGCCCTCCCCAGGGCAATCCTCTCTTCATTCATTACCCCTATCTTCACTATCTTAACTGTACCACCATGTGCATGATCTTTTCCATCAAATATATTTTTAATACTTGACAACATAATTTCTTTAATATATTTTTTAAAAAAGGAGGTTATATGAGGTTAAAAATTTTGATTTTATTTGTTTTAATCCTTCCTCATATTTATGCTCAAAGTGTGATTAAAACCATTACTGCACCGGTTAATGCTTCTGGGCTTTGCTGGGATGGTGAATATTTATGGTGTGGTGCCTATGGTATAAATGGAGATACAATCTATAAGATAAATCCTGCAGATGGAACTATATTAAAGAAAATAAGATGGAGACAGAATGCAGATTGTTATGGTCTGGCCTATGATAATGGAAATCTATGGGTCTCCGAACATATCTCAGGTGCTATTGATTCTATATTTCTCATTGATACAATTAGCGGGGCAAGGATAAATGCAATCCCTTCCTGGAAAGAGTATATGTCAGGACTTGCAAATGACGGAACATTCCTCTGGCATACTGTTTATTACAATCCTGATGGCCGTGTATATAAAATCAACAAAACTAATGGTTTTGTCCTTGATAGTATAAATATACCAAATATTCCACAGCCATGGGGCGCTACCTGGGACGGAACTTATCTTTGGGTATGTAATGATGGAAATTATGGTGGTTCTCATAGAATATACAAGATTAATGTGGATACTAAATTAATAATAGATTCTTTGAATTCACCAGGGACAAGACCTTGGGGTCTTGCATGGGATGGCAATTATCTATGGGTCGCAGCAGGGGGAACATCACCAACAGGTTTTCTTTTTTATCAGATTGATTTAGGTGGTGCTGGAACTCCTGATATTCTGGTCTTACCAACAAGTTATAATTTTGGATTTGTTCCGATTGACTCAATTCGATTCTTTACATTGAATATTTCAAATACCGGTGATGCAAATTTAGTGATTGATACTATTTTCTCAAATCAAGCAGCGTTTTATCCAGAAGGTTCCTCATACCCTGTTGTAATTCAACCACAGAATACAAAAAATATTTCAGTCTTCTTCTCTCCCGATAATAACATCTTTTATTCTTCAAATCTTATTATCCTATCAAATGACCCTGATGAAGATACTGTAAGTATTAGCCTTTCAGGTAGAGGTGTTTTCACAGAACCAACAATGATATTATCACACAACTTATACGATTTTGGTAATGTCGGCGTAAACTATGTTAAGGATTTTTATCTCAAGATAACAAATGAAGGTTATCTTACTTTAACTATTGATAGTCTGGTTTTCAGCAATGAAGTATTTTTTACAAGGAATAATCTACCCGTGCAGATTACCACCTGTGATACAGAATCTATACAGATTACTGTGAATCCAAATCAAAACATACCATTCAATGCATTGTTGAACATATATTCAAATGACCCATTTTCCAATCCAGCAACAATATCATTGAGTGCTACTGGAGATTCTGTATATTTTAATGGTGGAGAAATAATATGGTCTTATCCTTTCACTGTAAATGTATGTTGTGTAGCACCAATTGACGACATAAACAATGACAATATTCCAGATATAGCAGTAGAATCATACTATCCCGGGACAGACGCACCTGAACATCTAAATATTTTCTTTGGAAACAGCTTTCAGAATGGAGTATTATTATGGCAGTTTGGAGATGTTACACATACCGGTTCATGGGGTGATAATTGCCTTATACAGGGAGATGATTATAACTCAGACGGTTTAAACGATATCATACTTGGAACCGCTTGGGGAGATAGAAAAGTATATGTGATAGATGCAAAAAACGGGAATATCATATGGTATTATGACACTCGTTCCTATGACGGTGAAGGTGGATGGGTATATGCTGTGAAACCCATACCGGATATTAACGGAGATGGAATTGGAGAAGTAATAGCAGGTGTGGGGGGAAACAGCACACCCGGAGGTGGTCCAAGGGCTGTTTACTGTTTTTCAGGTTCAAATGGAAATATCTTATGGTATTTTAGAGCTCAAGATGGTATAGGTTCTGTTGATTATATACCTGATGTTAACGGCGATAATGTTCCGGATGTTATATGTGGTGCATGGGGTAATAGTTATGATAAAAGGGTATACTGTATAAGTGGTGCATCTACAGGGTATGTATCTTCACCTTTATGGTCATATAATTGTGGTGGTGATGTTATGTCCTGTATTTCAATCCCTGATGTAAATGGGGATGGAATATATGATGTTATTGCAGGTTCCTGGAGTGATTCGGTCTTCTGTTTAAGTGGTTCCAATGGTTCCAAAATCTGGTCAAGGTTTGTTGGAGATAACGTAATAAAGGTTGTAAAGATTCCTGCATTGATTTCTCCTGATGTTCCGGGAATAGCGGTAGCAAATCTTTCTTCTACATTTTATGTATTAAATGGTTCAAATGGCAATATATACTGGTCATTCAGTGAAGGAGACAATTTCTGGTCTGTAGATATTATAAATGATTTAGATGGTGATGGAAAATATGAAGTTCTTGCGGGGAATCAAGTTCCTGGAAAGGTTTATTGTTTTAGTGGGAATAGTGGAAATATCATATGGTCATATGATGCTCAGAGGTTAATTTATTCAATCAGGGCAACACATGATATTAATTTTGATGGGTATCCTGATGTCATAGCAGGGACACAGGCTCCCAATAATCAAAATGCTTTCTTACTTGCAATATGTGGTGGGACACCATCTGTTTCTGTTTATGAGAATATTAAAGACCATGTGAAAATCTATCCTATTATTGGAAAAGAAAAATTCTTCATTGATTACAATGGTATAGATATTAAAGAAATAATAATATTTGATATGCTTGGAAGGACTGTCATAAAGCATAAAGTAAGAATAGGAGAAGGTAGATTTATATGGAATGTGAATAGGAATACACCTCCCGGTATTTACTTTATAAAGATAAAAGGAGATAAGATAAATATAACTCAAAAGGTAAACCTGTTATATTAGAACATATTGATAATTTATGGGTGAGAAGGAAATTAATATTCAAAAATATTCTTTCCTGAAGATACTTACTTCTTCAGACCTTTCTGTAAGGAAATTACCTATGATGGAAATAAGGAGTAAAAATGAAGGACCTGTTATCTGGCTCACTGCATGTTCACATGGTGAAGAGATTGGCGGAATAGTTGTTATCCAGGAAATTTTCAAGATGTTAAAAAAATATCAGCTGAAATTTGGAAGAATCTATGCATTCCCCATAATGAATCCAATTGGATTTGAGACACTATCAAGAAATATTACATTGACCGAAGAAGACCTTAATAGGGCATTTCCGGGAAATCCAGATGGAACATTGGCAGAAAGGATTGCTAACAGAATATTTTCGACAATTATTGATACTAATCCGGACCTTGTGATTGATCTGCATAACGACTGGATAAATTCAGTCCCTTACGCTTTAGTAGACCCCAAAACAGAAACAATAACAGAAAACATTTATGAAAGTGTTAAGAAATTTTCTGATCTAACAGGTTTAATAAAGGTTGTAGATTCCGAACTTTTGAAAAAATCCCTTTCGTACAATCTACTTCTGAATGGTATTCCGGCATTAACACTGGAACTCGGTCAGTCGTATGTTGTTGATGAAAAAAATGTATTCTGGGGCGTAAATTCAATATTAAACATAATGAAATCAATCGGTATGATTGATATCTATCAGGAAATTAAATTGTTCAATAAAGAATACTCCGATTCTATTACCAGTAATTGGTTAAAATACTCAAATCAACCATTTTGTTCTAAAAGCGGAATCATAAGATTTTTAATCAAACCAGGGGAATATATTCAGAAAGGAAAGATAATTGCAAAGATTTACAATCCATTCGGGAAAATACAGGAAACACTTATTTCTCAAAATGAAGGAATAATTCTCGGACATTTGGATTCATCCGTTGTATTTCCGGGAATGCAGGTTGTATCATTAGGGGTTATAGAATGCTCCTGTTAGCAATCTTTTTATCAATGGAGAAAAATATGGAAAAGAAGGTAGACTTTGAAAAATTGAGGAAAAACATGGTTCAGGAACAGATAGTAAAAAGGGGTATAACAGATACGAATGTCATAAATGCTATGCTTAAAGTCGAAAGACACTTATTTGTTCCAGATGAATATAAACCATATGCTTATGAGGATACCCCGTTACCAATTGGCTACGGGCAGACAATCTCACAACCATATATAGTGGCATTGATGACTGAACTTCTAAAATTAAGAAAGGAAGATAAGGTTCTTGAAATTGGAACAGGTTCAGGTTATCAGGCAGCAATTCTATCATTACTTGCAGACTCTGTCTTCACAATAGAAATCATAAAAGAACTTGCAGAAACAGCAGAAGAAAGGTTGAAGAAACTAAATTACAATAATGTTTTTGTGAAATGTGGAGATGGTTACAAAGGATGGAAAGAACATGCACCATTTGATAAGATAATTATTACCTGTGCACCGGAAGAGATACCTGAGGAACTCGTAAAACAACTGAAAGTTGGTGGTATTATGGTTCTCCCTGTTGGGGACATATATCAGGAATTGAAGGTGGTTAAGAAAACAACTAAAGGAATTATTGTTGAAGATATTATTCCTGTTAGATTTGTTCCGATGATAAAAAAGAATGATTAATATATAAATCCACCGAAGATATTTCTTCCTTTATCCCCCAATCTATGAGAAAAAAACATTTCTTTTTCTGTTTCAGGAAAAATATGATAATTTGTTATATTAAATTCTTCAATTAATTTGATATTTGCTTCAAGAAGATTAAAAAATATCTTATTATCTTTTTCAATTATTCCTTTTATTTTTGAACTTAACAATAATCTTTTAAGGTCTTCTTTTATCTCATAGTTATCCTTATTTATGCATTGACCGAATATTACTTCCCAACTTTCTGGATTTATTGAATATTCAGTATAAAATTTATTTAAAAATCTTTGAATTATTCTCAAATAAGTTCCACGCCATCCAATATGAAGAATACCGAGTATCCTTTCATCTTTATTAATCATGGCACAGGGAAGGCAATCGGCAGTTTTTACATATATAAATTTATTTGACTCAAAAGTGTAAATACCATCTCCGACTGATTCATCCGTTATTCCTGCCTGGACTATCACACCTGAATGTATCTGTTTTAAACCATAATTTTTTTGAAATTTTAATTCTTCAACAGGATTAAAATGTTTTGTCCCCTGAATGAGCTTACCAAAACCAAAATCGAATTCAAAATAAATTTTCCCTTCTTTATTTTTCTTTAACCACATAATCTACAAGTTTTAAATACATTCTGCCATCCCGACTTTTTGAAATATTAAAAACAATGTCAATCTCAGGTCTTCCCTTTATCTTTTCAAGGACATCACCATTTTTAAATGAAATCACCTTATGATGTATTCCATTTTTCGTGATTAAAAATCTAACACTATCATTTGAAAAATTTTCAGGATAACCAATAACTTTACAACCTCTTAAAAGAAAATCAGGAAACGGATTCCCTTCACCGAAAGGTTCAAGTATTTTTAAGGCTTCGTAAAGTTCTTCATTTATATCTTCAATATCAAGTTCCATCTCGATTTCTAATATTCCATCAAGCATATCCCTTGTCATTACGGATTTGACCTCTTTATTAAATTTTTCCCTGAATGCAGGAAGATTTTCTTTTAGCATTAGCATGCCAGCAGCATCACTATGGCCCCCATACTCAATCAAAAACTCCTTGCATTTTTCTAAATTTTCAAGTAAATGGACATCTTTTATGCTTCTACCCGAACCTTTTGCAAAATCTTCCCTTACAGAAAATAAGATAGTTGGTCGTGAATATTTTTCTGCTATTTTTGATGCAGCAATTCCAATGATACCCTCGTGCCAGTTTTCATTCCATAATACAATAGACCAGTATTCATCAAGGTCCATTCTTTCAATCATCCTTTCTGATTCATAAATAATATCCTTTTCACCTGTCTGCCTTTCTCTGTTAAGAAAATCCATTTTCTTTGCAATATTTCTTGCTTCATCAAAATCATCGGTGAGTAAAAGTTTTACAGTTTCATTTGCATGTGCAATTCTACCCATTGCGTTCATCCTTGGTCCAATAATGAAAGAAATGTCATCACTTTTTATATCCCTTTTTAAATTAGCAACCTCTTTTAGTAATTTAAAACCAGGTTTTTTTAATTTATTAAGTATAATTAAACCATATTTTGCAAGTATTCTGTTTTCTCCAATTAGTGGAACAACGTCTGCAATTGTTCCCACTGCTACAAGGTCAAGTTGCCATAAAAGGAATTTGTTTAATTCTTTAATCTCTGATATTATTCCCTGACAAAGTTTAAATGCGACACCTGCACCTGATAGATATTTAAATGGATAATTACCTTCACATTTTGGATTTATGATTCCAAACGCATCAGGGATTATATCACCAGGTTCATGGTGGTCTGTAATAATAACATCAATGTTATATTTATTTGCCATTCTTACGGTATCAACTGCTTTTATTCCACAGTCAACGGTTATAATTAATGAAACACCATTATTCTTTGCAAATTCAACACCATTCATAGAGAAGCCATAACCTTCCTTCAATCTATGCGGTATATAATAAAGGACATCCCCACCTATTTTTTTTAATATTTTATAAATTAATGCAGTCCCTGTTGTTCCATCAACATCGTAATCCCCAAATATTAATATCTTCTTCTTTTCTTCAACATTCCTTAATATTTTTTCAACGCTTTTTTCCATATCTTTAAATTTAAAAGGATTCTCAAGTCTGTTTATATCAGGATTTATAAATTGAATAATTTCTTCATCAGACATATTTTTCTTCTTGAGAATAGTATAAATTATAGGATTAACATTTAGATTATATGGTGGGTCTAATTTTCTTGAATCACCTATTTCCCATCTCATATTTTTTTATCCTCTCAAATGCTTTTAACATATCTTTCACCTTCAAGTATTCCTGCGGGTAAAATAATCCTTCATAAACATCCATTAGATTTAATCCCAAGACCATCAAAACTGCATTATAATAATACACCCCTTTGCTTAAATCCTTTGGAATAATAGTATTCTCGTAATGATATTCAAGACCCTTATCAAATACGATTCTTGTTAGGACAATTGCAAATTGAAACCTCTTTACTGTATCATCAGGATAAAAACTATCATTAAAGGGTATATATTTCTTATCTTTAAGGAAAGAAAGATAGTCTTTATAAAGGGATTTGTCCGAAAAGAAATTATACAAATAAAGACCCAATTTACCTCTTGTAACATAACCTTCCAAGTCTTCTTTTAAATTTTTCTTTCCCTCATTAATAATAATTTTTTCTATCTGTGTTTCTCTTTTTATTTCCTTTTTGCAACCTGTCTGCAAAAAGAAAAGTATCAGCAAAAGAGACAATTTCAACATCTTCAAATTCTCCTATCTTTACTTTCTGGTTAATATAAACAATGTTATCAATCTCCGGTGCATCATATTCTGTCCTACCATAATATAAATCTTCTTTCCCGTCAATAAGAATTTTAATCCTTTTCCATAATAATCTTTCGTTTATTTTTTCCCTTATTTCAAAACTTAAATTCTGAAATTCTATTTCCCTTTCTTTGATTATTTCTTTGTCCAAAGTTCCGTACCTATATAGATTTGTTCCTTCCTCAGGTGAATATATGAAGAAACAGATTCTCTCAATCTCATTTTCTTTTACAAATTCACACAGTTTCTTGAAATCTTTGTCTTTCTCGAATGGAGAACCAATTATGAATGTTCCCCTTATAAATAAATTACTTCGTCTTCTAATTTTTTCAATTAATCTCCTGACATATTTTTCATCGTATCCCCTTGTGAACGATTTGAGAACATTATCTGAGATATGTTGTAATGGTAAGTCAATATATTTAACTATATTATTATCTTCAGAAATCATTTCAATCAAATCATCTGTAATAAATAATGGATGTAAATATAGAATCCTTATCCATCCTTTAAAAATTTTAACTAATTTTTTTAGAAGTTGATTAAGCATAGGTTTTCCATAAATATCTATTCCATATTTTGTTGTATCCTGTCCAATAAGTATTATCTCTTTTACAGACTGAGGAAGACTCTTTATCTCATTCAAAACCATCTCAACGGGTTTTGACTTATATCTTCCTTTTATATGCGGTATTGAACAGAAAGAACATCTGTGATTGCAGCCATCAGAAATCTTAATGTATCTATAATGATATGGTTCCAGATAATTCCGTGAAATGTTCTCACCTATAAAAAATCGTTCTTTAATATTAAAAATTTCTTTTATCCTCATAAAATATATATTTTTCCTGTGAAGTCCTTTTATTTCCTTCCCGAATCTTTCAACGAGACATCCGGTGACAATAACATCTTTATTCAATCTTGAATATTCTTTTATTAACTTTACTGATTCATCTATTGCAGGTTTTATAAATGCACAGGTATTAACAATTATTGTATCTGCATCTTCATATGATTTTATGTATATATAACCCTGTTTTATCAATTTTTCAATTATAAATTCACTATCAGATGTATTTTTAGGGCAACCGAGTGACTCTAAATAAAATTTTTTCATATAAAAAAATATAATTATAAAATTTCTTGTCAACAATAAAAACTTAAATATAATCCTCATATGTTTATACCCGTTGGTGATAATATAAAGGCAAAAAAATTCCCTTTTGTAATTTTAATATTGATTATTTTAAACATATTTTTTTATCTTAAAGTTAGAATAAACGAAAATCTACTCTTTTCACCCTATGAGATTAAAAACATAACAGCATACGTATTTTTTAAGATTTTTTTATCTATGTTCATACATGGTTCAATATTTCATATTATTTTCAATATGATATTCCTTTATGCTTTTGGCAGGTCGGTTGAAGAGAAGATAGGTCATACAAGGTTAATATTGCTTTATATTATTGGTGGAATATTCTCCTTATTGTTTTATGTATTGTTCAATATTGATTCAAAGATACCTGTTATTGGAGCAAGCGGTGCTATCTCCGCTATAATGGGTTCTTATTTTGTTTATTTCTTTAAGAAAAAAATCAACACAATTTCGATTATCCCACCTTTTAAATTCCAGTTAAGTTCCTGGATTTTCTTTATAATCTGGATTATTTCACAATTAATTAATATTAATTCACCAGGCGTTGCAGTTCTCGCACATCTTGGTGGATTTTTATTTGGTGTTATTTCTGCAAAAGCTTTTGATAGTTAAAAACATCCTCTGGTTTCTTACATTTTTTTAATAGGTTATATGCAAATTCGTATTGTTTATCAAATGAAAGAATAGCCTTATATCTACCTGCCTCACCATACTGGTTTTCATATAGTGATATTAAAAGCTGGTGCTTGTTTGTGGTGTATGCTTGATTCCACTCTTCTTCTGTAAAATCAATCTTTTCCTTCTTCACATAATCTTTGAATTTCATCATTATATCATCTGATATTTCTTTAATTTCTTTTTCATTCTTATTCTTGTATTCAACAATAAATTTAAAGAATAGATTTTTTGAGCTTATCTTCTCTGTTAATTCATCTCTTTTTTCAAATGGTATTGTTGTATCTGGTTTTATTCCACCACCACCTTTTAATTCCCTTCCAAGGACAAGAGATCTATAAATCTTCGCAGTATCTTCTTTTGCCATATTCTCATCAATCCTTCTCCCAGTTGGGGTCAGATAAAGTGCAACGGTAAGTTTTACAGCACCTATCTTTAAAGGATAAATCTTCTGGACACTTCCCTTACCGAAAGAATTTGTTCCGACAATCAGGCCTCTATCCCAATCCTGTATTGCACCTGCAACAATTTCAGATGCACTTGCACTTCCCCCATCGATAAGAACTACAAGCGGGAAATTGGTAAAATTCCCGCCGTTTGATTTATATACCTCCTCCCCTATTCTACCTTTTGTTGAAACAACCAATCTTCCTTTTTCAAGGAATAATGAAGCCATATCAACTGATTTTATAAGTAATCCACCTGGATTTGACCTTAAATCAAGAATAAAAGATTTTGCACCTTTTTTAACCAGCTGATTCAATGCATTTTCAACTTCACCGGCAGAAGATTCGTTAAAATCTGAACATCTTATATAACCAACACCTTCAAATACATCATAGAAAGGAACTGCTTTAATCTTTATTATATCTCTTATTATAACTACATCGAACGGCTCAAGTTCACCCCTTTTAATCGTTAACTTTACCTTTGTCCCAGGAGTTCCCCTCATCCTCTTGACTGCATCATCTGATTTCATATCTTTTGTATCCACATCATCTATTTTTATTATTAGGTCGCCTGAACGGAGTCCTGCCTTAGATGCAGGTGTATTTTCAATTGGAGCAATAATTGTGATGTAATCTCCAGACTTGTTTATCTGTATCCCTATGCCACCAAATTCCCCCTCTGTCTTAACCATCATATCCTTGTATTCTTCAGGTGTAAGATAGACTGAATGCGGATCAAGCTCTTTCATCATTCCTCTTATTGCATTAATACAAAGAGAGTCAATGGATACAGGTTTGACATAGTTATCCCTTATCAAATTCAAAGTATTCTCGAACAACTGGAGATAGACAAATGATGAAACAGCAGGGACAGATGCTATAATCAAAATAACAACACCTATTATAATTATTAACTTTCTCATAAATTTTTCTCCTTTATGATTTTTAAGGTTTTTTCTCTTATTATTTTATGTATCGATTTTATTTCTTCATTACCATCTATCAAAAAAATCCTTTTTTCAAGCTCTGCAATCTCAAGATATTTTCTTCTCACCCTTCTATGAAACTCTATTTCCTGTGATTCAATCCTATCAGTCTTTTTAAGCCTCTTTAAGCTTATTTCAACCGGAAGGTCGAATAGAAAAGTAATATCAGGTTTTAACGAAAAAATCTCCAGATTTATTAGGTTATAAATTACATCATCAGGTATTCTCCTTCCACCACCCTGATATGCAATTGTTGAATCAAAATACCTATCACATAAAACAATCTTACCCTCATTAATATTCTTTAATATTACATCTTCAATATGCTGTGCCCTGTCTGCAAGTAGTAAGAAAAGCTCGGCATATGAATTAATTCTATTTTTGGGAGAAAGCAATAAATTTCTTATTTTTTTCCCGAGTTCTGTTCCACCAGGTTCCCTTGTTGCAATAACATCAAACCCATTTTTCTGCAAAAATTTTTTCAATAGTCTTAACTGTAGACTTTTTCCCGAGCCTTCTATTCCTTCAAATGTAATGAACAAACCCTTTTTTATTATTTCTCCTTTTTTGATGACAAATTCTTTATATAATCTTCCACCTTCTCCCTTGCAACATTATCAGGGAATTGAACAGGTGGTGATTTCATAAAATAACTTGAAGGTTCAATCAAAGGTCCACCAATACCTCTATCAAGGGCAAGTTTCATAATCCTTATTGCATCTATAACAACACCTGCTGAATTTGGTGAATCCCAGACCTCAAGTTTTAATTCAAGATTAAGTGGAACATCACCGAATGTCTTTCCTTCCATCCTCATATAAGCCCATTTTCTGTCTGTAAGCCAGGGAATATAATCAGAAGGACCTATGTGAATGTTATCTTCACCAATATCGTATGGCATTAAAGAAGTAACTGCCTGTGTCTTTGATATCTTCTTTGATTCAAGCCTCTCCCTTTCAAGCATATTTAAAAAGTCAGTATTCCCACCAATATTTAGCTGGAAGGTCCTTTCTATCTTCACCCCTCTATCAACGAATAATTTTGTTAAAACCCTGTGTGTAATCGTTGCACCTACCTGTGACTTAATGTCATCACCTATTATTGGAAGATTCTTACTTGCAAACCTGTCTGCCCAGAATTTTGAACTTGCTATGAAAACGGGTATACAGTTTATAAAGCCACATCCAGCCTGAAGAACCTGTTCAACATACCATTTTGTTGCTTCTTCACTACCAACGGGAAGATAATTCAAAACTATATCTGTCTTTGAATCCTTTAGTGCCTTCACAATATCTGCCGTTGAACCCGGTGCCTTTTCTATTATCTTCTCGAGATACTTTCCAATACCATCATGTGTCATTCCTCTTATGACTTTAACGCCTGATTTTGGAACATCTGTAAACTTATAGGTATTATTAGGATAAGCAAAAATTGCCTCTGAAAGGTCCTTCCCTACTTTTGTTTTGTTTATATCAATGGCACAGGAAAATTCTATATCCCTGATATGATAACCACCAATGTTAACATGCATAATTCCTGGAATTAGCTCATCCTCTTTCGCATTCCTGTAATAGTAAACTCCCTGAACAAGTGACGAAGCACAATTCCCAACACCTATTATAGCAACCCTAATCTTACCCATCATACCTCCTTTTTAATGGATTTCCAGATTATGAAAATCCTCTGTATTGCTGTTATGTTTGTTAAAATTGCCAGTAAAATTAATAACCAGTAAAGGAGATTAACTCCTACCAAAAGGCCTAAACAAATAATCACAATCCTTTCACCTCTTTGCAAAATACCTTCTTTTATATTTATTCCTATCCCTTC
>CBFGJG010000049.1:0-13150 GCA_965649055.1 Caldifarciminota bacterium | reverse complement strand
ATTAACTCTAAAATTGGTTTTTGCAACTCCTTTGAGGATTGCCCTCCCCAGGGCAATCCTCTCTTCATTCATAACCCCTATCTTCACTATCTTAACTGTACCACCATGTGCATGATCTTTTCCAGTCAAAAGATAAAAAACACTTGACAACAATAATAATTTCTTTTATAAAATTAATATGTTTGGAACATTAGGCTGGCCAGAAATAATAATAATACTATTCTTGATACTGCTTCTTTTTGGGGCGAAGAGATTGCCTGAGATTGGTAAGTCCCTCGGAAAAGGGCTTAAGGAATTCAAGGATGCATTAAAGGGTGTTGAAGAAGAAAACAATAATAAAGAAAAGAAAGAAGAAAAGACCGATAAAGATGATAAATAGAAGGGATTTCTTAAAGATTTCAGGTGCATATTTGCTCACAGGAATGTTCAGCAAGTTATTTGGTGGAGAACTTGAACATTCTTTTAAAAGAAATTTCTGGTTTGATAACTCTTTTAAACAGAAAACAATAGATACATCTAACATTGAAAAAGACATAATAAGAGCAAGGATTGATGGAAAATGGCGTGAATATAGTATTATTGAACTACCAAAAGAATTTATGGAATGGAATATAAAAAGAAGGCTCGAGACACTTGATAACATAAAAAAAGGAATTCCTCCTGATTTTGCAGGTCCACATTCAGGTATGGTAGCAAGCTATGGAGAAAGAAGAAAAGACTCTTTATTCTCGTTGAATAATGCTGTAAAAGGTATTGGATTTGTTCCGAAGAAGGAATACATTAAAGATATGATAAAATATATGGAAGACACTTACGAAGCTAATATGGATGTAAAACTTGAATTCTTAAAGAAGATATACAACGAACCCGAAAAACTGAACAAAAAAATCCAGTCTTCCCTTGAACTTTACACAACAAAAGACTTTGAAACCCACACCTTCCTCAACCTGATTTCAAACCCAATTGCAACAATTGTCTTCCTTGATATCCCGAGTTATGAAATAAGGACAATAGCAAGGGTTATTCATCCAGATGATAAAATGGCAGACGACTATGAAAAAGATTGCGTTAGATATACAAATCTTATCCATAGTTATTTCCATGGAAAATTTGATAAAGATTTTATTGGTCTACTATTCTATGTAATTGAAGTATTTGATAATACCCCAGGCAGAAAGAATGCGCTGGGTAAAAAACTAAAATAGGAGGTAAATATGTTTTTTATGTTCTTAATTATAGCGGAATTTAACAGAACAACAGGCTTTATTGATGCACCTACTGCATTCACTTTGAATCCAAACACATTGAACATTACTTTTAATGGTTCTGTTGCAATTCCAGGTGGTGATTTAGAATCACACAGTGTAGACTTTGACTATCTTAATCTAAAATATTCATTCATTCCAGGGCTTGAGCTCGCTTTATCCTGTTATACATTGAAAAATTACTCACTCCATGCAAAATATGCATTTGTAAGGCTTGAAAATTTCTACTTCACATTAGGGATTGATGATATAACATACAAAAAGAATGTATCCCCTGTCGGGGATGGAACAGATTCAACAGGAATGTGGGACGATGATTTTGCATATGGAAGAAAACCTGCTGAACTTGGTTCAGTATACCTTGCATTCACATCAAAGATATTGAATTTAGGTTATTTAAACTTAGGGCTTGGAAGGGGAAGATTTATAGGATATGGACCAAGAAGTAAACTTTTTCATATACAATTACCAGATACACTGGGAAATTTTGATTTCGGTATATTTTTCTCATATTATTATAAATATTTTGATATGCTGGAAACAGGTTTTGAATTTGATGGCAGAGATTTCAATGTTGGATTAATCTATCATTTGCCTGTATTTCCTGTTGATATAGGTATTGCAATGGTAAAACTTGAACATTTTATAGATTTTGTAAGAACATGGAATCCAAGGTTCGCATTTGGTATTTCATATAATCAAAAATTTGAAACAAAGAAATACAATAATTATATATTAAAATTATTGGATGAAAAAGGCAATCCTGCTACTGCTTATGTGACAATAACAGATGAAAATGGAAACCTTATTCTATCAGAGAATATTATTGGGGAAAGAAAATTAAAGACAGAATTTACAGGACCCGTATTAATAAACATAAAATCTGACAATTTTGAGGAATACAATGAAAAGATAGTCCTTTCAGGACCTTCAATGGAAAAAACAATAACCCTTGAAACTTATGTTACAGAAGGTCAACTAATCATAAAATCCTTTGACCTTCAAACAGGAAAGCCTTCTTCAGGTCTTGTAACCATAAAAGATAAAGAAGGGAATATTGTATTACAGGAAGAAATAACAGGTGAAAAATCAGTTGTTCTAAAACAGGGTGATTACAATGTAGAAGTAAAGCCAAAAGAGAAAATGTATTATGACTGGTTTGGAAAAACAAAGATTATCAGAAAACAATTAACAAAACTTGATATTGGGCTTGTTAAAAAAGAATTTAAACTTGTCCTATCAAATATTGAATTTGATATTGGGAAGGCAACTATTAAACCCGAATACTTTGCAAACCTTGATGAGATGGCAAAATCAATAAAAATGGCTATAGAGAGCAATCCAACTTTACTGATAGAAGTTCAAGGACATACTGATTCTCAGGGAGATGATGCAAAGAATCTAAAGCTTTCACAGGAAAGGGCTGAAGCAGTAAAAGAATACCTTGTAAAAAATCATGGTATAGAACCTAATAGACTGATAGCAAAAGGTTATGGTGAAAAGAAACCAATTGCTTCAAACAATACAAAAGAAGGTCGTGCAAAGAATAGAAGGGTGGAATTCGTTATACTCCAGAAGTAGGTATAAAAATACAAAAATCAACATACGGAGGATAGATGAGATTTAAGCTTAATTTCTCTCGGTTTATATCGTCTGATTTGGCTATAGATTTAGGGACTGCAAATACACTTATATATGTATCGGAAAAGGGAATTGTCTTAAATGAACCATCAGTTGTGGCAGTTGAAAAGAAAACGGGAAAATGTATTGCTGTAGGGAATGAAGCAAAAAAAATGCTTGGCAGAACACCTACAGAGATATACGCAGTAAGACCTATGAAAGATGGTGTTATTGCAGATTTTGAGATGGTTGAAGTAATGCTAAGGGGTTTTATAGAAAGGATATTACAAAGAAGAATCTTGGTAAGACCAAGAATGATAGTTGCTGTTCCATCAGGTATAACTGCTGTTGAATCAAGGGCAGTAAGGGATTCAGCTGAACATGCAGGTGCAAGAGAAGTTTTTCTTGTAGCTGAACCAGTAGCAGCTGCAGTTGGTGTGAATCTACCTGTTACAACACCTTCAGGTAATATGATTATTGATATAGGTGGTGGGACAACAGAGATAGCAATAATAGCCTTATCAGGTATCGTAGCAAATGTATCAATAAGGGTGGGTGGAGATGAGATAGATGAAGCAATAATCAATTATTTAAAGAAGAAATATAATCTACTAATTGGTGAATCAACAGCAGAAGATATAAAGATAAAGATAGGTTCAGCATTTCCCCTTGATGAGGAAAGGACTTATGAAGTAAGGGGAAATGACCTTGTTAATGGAATACCAAAAAGTATAAAAATACATTCAAATGAGGTTAGAGAGGCTATTCAGGAACCCCTCTCTATGATTGTCAGTGCTGTTAAAGCAGCACTTGAAAAAACACCACCTGAAATCTCTTCAGATATTGTTGATAAAGGAATAATTATGACTGGTGGAGGTGCACTCTTAAGAGGGATAGACAGGTTGATTTCTGAAGAGACAAACCTTCTTGTAAAACCGGCTGATAATCCTCTTGAATGTGTAGCAAGAGGTGCTGGAAAAATACTTGATAATATGGAAGAATTTTATCCACTCCTTATTAAAGCACCCTCAAGATAATGAGAAGAAGTGTTACTTTACTTTATCTTTTTCTTATTCTTTTTTCTTTTCTACCTTTTTTTTTAGAAAGGTCGAAAAGGATAACAATACTCCAGAATATTTCTGGATGGTTTATCCTTCCTTACAGGGTTATTGCTAACGATATAAATGATTATCTTAAAATGAAAGAAGAAAATGAAGATCTGAAAAGAAAACTGACCCTTGCAAATACAGAAATAAGTAGATTAAAATTTTATAAATTAGAAAATATGGAACTAAAAAAAATTCTACAGTTCACAATAGATAAGAAAATTTTTGTTGAACCATTGCAGGTTATAACCTATTATGAAGAAGGTGGAAACAGAATATATCTTTGTCAGAGAAAAACATATAACATAATTTTGGAGAATTTACCAGTAATAGGATATGATGGGCTTATCGGTAAGACAAAAAGTATTTCGAAAGACTTTATAACGGTTCAAAGCATAAGACATTCTAATAGCTTCGTCTCTGTTATGAATTTAAGAACCGGTGTCCATGGCATACTAAGATGGAATGGTGAATTCATTATTGATGGCGTTTCAATTAACGAAGATTTTGAGGTAGGAGATACAATTATTACATCTGGAATGGGTGGGATCTATCCTAAAGGTATAAATGTGGGAATTGTAAAACAGGTAAAACGCTCAATGAAAGAATATGAAGCAAAAATATATGTTAGAACATTTGAAGAAATAAAGTTTTATGACCAGGTTTTTGTAATATTGAAGCAATGAAGAAAATTATTATAATCTCAATTGTTTTATCCCCCTTATTAGATATTTCTTTTTCATCAAAACTTACTATATTCGGTGCAAGACCATTTTTTATAATAAACTCGATTTATTTTCTATCATTCTATTTTAATCCATTCTTATCACTTGTTATTTCTTTCTTTTCAGGTTTACTTTATGATATATTTGCACCTGCAAGATACGGTATTCACATTTTCGCTTTCACAACCTTATCTTACTTCATTATCCTGACAAAAAATAAAATTTACTGGTCTAATATTTCTGCGATGATTTTCATATTTTTAACCTCTTTCTTTGTAAGATTTATCGTTGAATTTCCATATAATATTACATTTAAAAATCTTCTTCATTTTATTATCCAGTCATTATTCTTAGGTTCAGTTTATAATACATTAATCGGTCTTATTTTTCTAATTTATTATAAAAAGAAATATGAGACATAAAGTTATACTCTACACCTTCTCTTTTATTATCTTAATCACTCTGATATATATTCAGATAATAAACAGACATAAATATAAAGAAATAGCATTAAAAAACATACTTAGAGGAGAAAAAATTCTTGCAACAAGGGGAATAATAACTGACAGAAATGGTAATATATTATCGGTTTCTTATCCATCTTATAACCTTTATATTTATCCAGCTCAATTTCAGGAGAAGGATAAAAAAAAACTCATTGATATTATAGGAAGGGAATCAACAATAAAGAAAAAATATAAAAAAGGATATGTTCTTGTTAAGATAGACAACATAGAATATGATAAAGCATCCTATCTTCTTGAACATATTGAAGAATTCAGTGGTATAAATGTTAAAATAGAACCAAAAAGATTTTATATTTATAATGAGATTACATCTCATATTATAGGTTATGTAGGAGAAGTTTCAGATGAAGAAATGAAGAATAACTATAATCTATCCACTGGTGATATAATAGGGAAAAAAGGTATTGAAAAATTTTATGATGATTACTTAAGAGGTAAGGATGGTGTTGAATATATTATTACGGATGCCCATGGTAAAAAAATCGGAAAACTGAAGGAACTTAAAGATATTGAACCTTTGAATGGCAATGAAACAACACTCACAATAGATATAAAACTTACACTCTTTGCTGACTCACTATTAAAACCATTTAGAAGGGCTGCTGTCTGCGCAATGAACCCCAAAAACGGTGAAATACTAATATATTACTCAAAACCAGGTTTCCCTGTTAACCAGATTGTTTACGAAGGTTCGGACTCTGTATGGAAGGAGCTTATTGAATCACCTGATAAACCTCTTTTTGATCGTGTTCTTCAAGGACAGTATCCTCCTGGTTCTATTTTCAAAATATTCACTGCACTTGCAGGATTAAAAAATGGATTAGTTAGTCCAAACACAAGATTTTCTCCTTGTAATGGTGGGATTTATATTGGGAATAAATACATGCGATGCTGGAGTTCACATGGTATTCTTGATTTAAAATATGCTATAATAAGGTCCTGTGATGTATATTTCTATCAACTTGGAATGAAGATAGGTTTAAAGAAATTATCTGAAGAGGCAAAGGAATTTGGATTTGGCAGAAAAACAGGTATAGATGTATTTGATGAGAAGTCAGGTCTTATTCCTGACGAAAACTGGTATAATAAATATTTTGGCAGATACGGTTGGGGTAAAGGTGTCGCTGCAAATTTTGCCATTGGTCAAGGAGAAATCCTGATAACACCTCTACAGATCGTAAGATTTTTCTCAGGTCTTTTTAATGGCGGTTATTTTTATAAGCCATATTTAGTTAAGGAGATAAAAGACGGCAAAGGAAATATCGTTTTCAGAAATAAACCTGAATACGAAAAGATAGATATAGACACAAACATTGTAAATTTTCTTAGAGATGCAACAAAAGGGGTTCTTGAAGATTCAACAGGAACTGCTTATTGGGTAAGGATAAAAGATATTGAAATAGGTGGGAAAACCGGAACAGCACAAAATCCACATGGGGAAGACCATTCTTTATTTGTATGCTTTGCACCTGTTAATGACCCTGAAATCGTTGTTTTTGTCGTGGTTGAGAATGCAGGTCATGGTTCAACAGTTGCCGCACCTGTTGCAGTAAAAATAGTAAAAAGGTTCCTTCAGGAGAAAAATATTGAAAAAAATTAAAAAATATTTAAAATGAATAAAAAAGGAGTTAAAGTGAAAAGACCCGACTGGGATGAATATTTTATGGGAATAACAGAAATGGTGAGTTCTCGTTCAACCTGTCTTAGAAGAAAAGTTGGTGCAATCATAGTAAAAGAAAAGAGAATATTGACAACTGGATATAATGGTCCACCACAGGGAGTTAAACATTGTGAAGAACTTGGCGGTTGTCTGAGGGATAAACTGAACGTTCCATCGGGGGAAAGGATGGAATTATCAAGAGCAGTCCATGCAGAACAGAACGCAATAATACAGGCTGCAAAATATGGAATAGATATAAATGGTGGAATAATGTATGTTACAAACCATCCCTGTTTTATATGTGCTAAGATGATAATAAATGCAGGGATAAGAAAAATTATATATAAAGAAGGTTATCCAGATGAATTTGCAAAAGAGATTCTAAGAGAAGCCGGGATTGAAGTCAAAAAATATAAGGAATAAATGGAAATAGGTGTTGATATCGTTTCTGTTTTAAGAATTAAAAAAATCATAGAAAGATGGGGTGATAAATTTCTTGATAGGATTTATACCCCTAAAGAAAAAAACTATTGCCTAAATAGAAAAAATTTTGAAGAATGTTTTGCAGGTAGATTTGCCGCAAAAGAAGCGGTTTTTAAAGCTTTAGGAGATTTGAATCTGAGATTAAAAGATATAGAGATTCATGAAAGAATGGTTTACATAAAAGGTAATCTCTATGAAAATATTAAGGTCTCAATATCACATGAAAAAGATTACGCTGTATCGGTTGCTGTTATAAACTAAGATCTCTCTCTCTTTTTTACTTCTTCCCAAAGCTTATCAAGTGTTTCCAGATCAAATTTTTTGAAATCACCTGTCTTTGCAATTTTCTCAAGTTCACTGAACCTTCTTGAGAATTTATCACACGCTTTTCTTAAAGCAACTTCTGGATTTATCCCAAGAAAATTTCCTATATGCGTTACGACAAATAACAAATCCCCATATTCTTCCATTTTATTATTTGATTTTTTAAGCTCTTCAAGTTCCTCAATAACCTTATTATAAACACCTGAAATGTCATTCCAATCAAAACCTTTCCTCTTTGCCCTTTTCTGTATTTTATATGCCCTTAATAATGCAGGTAATTCTTTTCCTTCATCCTTCCACTCTTTTTTCTTTCTTTCTTCCCATACATCGACAACCTTCTCCGCAGTCTCTATCTTTTCTTTACCAAAAACATGTGGATGTCTTTTTATTGTCTTATTTATAGCTTTTTCTATTACCTTATCTATATCTTCACCCTTTTCTTCAAGTATTGCAAATATCATAAGTATCACAAGTAGTAAATCCCCTATCTCTTCCTTAAATTTTTCCTCCTCATTATTCTCCACCTCATGAATAATCTCATATACCTCTTCAAGAAGATTTAAGGAAAGGGAATTTAAAGTCTGCTCCCTATCCCATGGACATTTATTCCTTAACTCACGAACTATATCGAGAAATTTCTGTAAGTTATTTACAGGTTTCCCCAGAGTTTATCCATCCTTTCAGAGATAACTTTCTTCATCATCTGGATACCAGAGGAAAGATGTGTCCTCGGGTTTATATCATCTGATTTTTCAATAAGGGATTTTTTTATCCCTATCGTGAATGCAAGTCTTAAATCTGTATCTGAATTTATCTTTTTAACACCGCAATCTATAGCTTTTTTAAGCTCTTCATAACTAACACCTCTCATCCCTTTAACATTTAATCCAATTTTTTCACCTTCATTAAGAAGCCATTCAGGTAATGTTGAACCTCCATGGAGAACTATAGGGATATTCAATTCACTTTTCAATTTCTTTATATTCTCATAAGCAATACCCTGTTTCCCCTTAAATTTATATGCACCATGAGAGGTACCGAGCGAAGGTGCAACAAAATCAACACCTGTTTTTTTAACAAAATCTATAACTATCTCAGGGTTAACTATCGAATCATGTTTTTCAGTAATATTATCCTCTGCCCCACCAATCTTTCCTATCTCACCTTCAACCGGTATTCCTGCTCTATGTGCTAAAGAGACCATCCTCTTTGTGAAATCAATATTTTCCTCGTATGGTAAATAAGAACCATCAACCATTATTGACTGAAAACCAATATCAATTGCATATTTTATCACTTCTAATTTTCTTCCATGGTCAAGATGAATTGATAAAGGAACATTTAATTTTTTAACATAGTTTTCTATCAAACTGAATAAAACTTTACCATCACTGTAAGCAAGGGCACTCTCGGAGACCTGTAAGATTACTGGAATCATCTTCTCTTCTGCAACCTCAATTATTGCCTTCACGACTTCAAGATTAAAAACATTAAATGCATTAATCCCTTTTTTATCATCAACATTTTTAAGCAAAGTCAATGTGTCAACCAGCATTTTTTATTACCATCCCTAATGCCTTCGATATTTTTTTTAAAACCGTTGTTGCCGTAAGCGAATATTCAGTTTCATTTTCAGATACTGCAATATCAGCAGCAAGACCATGTATATATACACCGCAAAGAGCAGCATATTCAGGTTTAATCCCTTGGGCGAGAAATCCACCAATAAGACCTGTCAAAACATCACCTGAACCACCTGATGCAAGCCCTGAATTACCTGTTGAATTTATAAAACTCCTTCCATCAGGCGTAGCAACAACTGTTGGAACACCTTTAAGAACAAGAATAACATTGTATTTTTGAGCAAATTCAAGTGCAACATCAAGTCTTTTCAACTCAATTTCTTTTATTCCCAATCCTGTAAGCCTTGAAAACTCACCCGGATGAGGTGTTAGAATCCATCTCCCTTTTGAATATTTTAAATCCTCCAGTGTTAAATTATTTATTCCATCAGCATCAATAACCATTAAACCTTTATACTTCGAAATTATATATTTTTGAAGTTCTTTAACAGATGTCTCTTTGCCTATCCCAGGACCTAATATTAAAACATCCATTCCTTCAAAAATCTTCTCAAGACCATCAAAATATTTATAATATCCATTGTTATCTTCAACAGGTATTTTTACAACCTCTGTTAGTTTTGTCTCATAAATCTTAGAAAGTGTCTTTGGCATAGCGAGATAAACAAGCCCTGCACCTGCCTTTAAAGCTGCATTTGAAGTTAGTGCTGCTGCACCAGTAAGACCTGGTGAACCTGCAAAAACAATAACCTTACCATATGTACCTTTATGGCTGTAAGATAACCTTTCAGGTAAAGATTTTTTCACAAGTTTATTGTCAATAAGTTCGCACTTTATATCAAATCTTCTAATTATCCCTTCAGGTATTCCTATATCACCGACATAAATATCACCAACAAAATCCCTTCCAGGATAGAACAACAACCCTTTCTTAATAAATCCCATTGTGCAGGTTGCTATAGCCTTAATAGCAACATCTGATACATTCCCATTATCACCATCAACGCAGGAAGGAATATCTATTGAAAAAACCATTTTACCTGAATCATTAATAAGCTTTATAATATCCGAAATAATCTTATCCGGTTTTCCTTTAAAACCAGTCCCAAATATAGCATCTATTATAATATCAGCACCCTGAATCTCTTTTTTCATCTGACCTAAACTTTTGAATCTTTTTATATTTAATCCAAGATTTTTTATAATATTGTATTCAATCAGTGCATCACCTTTTAATTCACCCTCTTCACCAAGCAATATTACAGAGACATCTATCTTTTCATTATAAAAATGCCTTGCAACAACGAAACCATCCCCTCCATTGTTCCCTTTTCCCGCAATTATCAGAACCTTTCTTAAATTTTTCATATCCACATATTCTTTAATCATCTCAAACACAGAAAGTCCCGCATTCTCCATAAGAACAACCCCAGGAATACCGATATTTTGAATTGTATAATTATCTATCTCTCTACTTTCTTTAACACTTAACACCTTCATAATTTTTATTTTAAATACTTAAAGAAAAATGTCAATAAATTTTTAGTTTCGGTGTCAGGTCTTGACATTTGACATTTTTCACCATATCAAAATCTCTGACTACCATTAAAGAAAAAATATATTACTCATACAATTTTTATTTAACTTAATGTAAATGAGAAAGATAAAGCACAAAAGATTAACCTTGAATTTTTGTCAAATGTCAAGACCTGACACCAGGTTATTATTTTACATTTTACTTTTATAAAATTTATTATACTATATACGTATGCTTACAAATAAAACAAAAGGGATAATTGCCGTTCTTTTTGCAAGTGTTATGTGGTCATTTGAACCTATCCTTGCAAAGTTATCCTTTAAAACAAACGATGTTTATAATACATTTGTAACAAGGGTATTATTTGCACTTATAATTATATCAATATATCTATTATTTACATCTCCAAGAAAGATTATAGTTAAAGCTAAAGAATTAAAATGGTTGATTTATCTTTCTATAACTGCAACACTTCTTGCTGACTTCATTTACACCTATGCACTTTCAAAGGTTTATGTGGTTAACGCAGTTCTTATCGGTCACATTCAGCCTGTCTTTATAATTATAATAGGATATTTTATCCTTAAATCAGATAAGCTGACTATTTATGATTATTTGGGCATTTTTTTTATGATTTTGGCAGGTGTGCTTGTAACTACAAAAAATCTTTATAATCTAAAGGCACTTAGATTTGGAACATCAGGAGATTTGCTTGTTATTTTTTCCACATTCCTCTGGTCTACCACTGCAATTGTTACAAGAAAATATTTAAAACATATACCCTCTCAAGTCATTGCATTTTACAGATTTTTCTTCTCTGGAATTATATTTTTTATTATTATTTTTATCAAGTCAAATTTCTATATAAATAATGTTTATCAGGTGTTACTTGGTTTTGTCATAGGAATCGGGACAATACTATATTATGAAGGATTGAAAAGGATAAAAGCAGCACAGGTTTCGGCACTTGAACTTTCAACACCTTTTTTCTCAACATTTCTTGGTTTTATTCTTCTTAAAGAATACATAACATATTTTCAATTTATTGGTCTTATCTTTCTTCTTACTGGAATAATTCTGATTTCACGGAAAGAAAATATTTAAAACCTCTTCAGTGAATCATATTCGAATATCCATTCAGGTGTAAAAAGGAATCTTTCTTTCTTTATTCTATACCAGGGAGAAATATCATCAAATGACTTTAAAATGTGTATCTCCTGTGCAGGCATATAGCTCTGTGCAAGAAGAAATATTTTTTCACCTGAATATTCATTTATTGCCATATCAACAACTATCACACAATGACCCGGACTACCTGCGTGTATAAAAACATCACCTATTGTAATATCCTCTATCTTTATTTTTTTTAATTCTTTAGATAAAGAAATAGTCCCCGCATAAGAATATATGAATTCAAGATATTCTTCAAAATTCACTCTATCCTTACCTGTCTTTCCTGAATAATACCATTCTGTCCTGTTCCCTTTCACCTTTATTCTAAAACCATCTGACCATTTTTTAAAAGGAATATAAAGTCCATTAGTAATATGAAAACCTATCTTATCAAATTCCTTAATTTTATAAAAATATTCAGCCCTTAATCTTATTATTGCATCTGCACATTGTAATAGGTTTTTATTCCCAATATCCAGATCAACAACAGAAACATATACATCACTATCTTTAATACTTCCGTCATAATATTTTACCTTTTCTCCGTATTTTTTTAAAGGCAGGTTTCTTAAGAATTCCTGAAAACTCCCATCTTCAACATCTATTCTTTTATAACCATCTGGAAGTTTGAATCTTTCAAAAATTCTATATCCAGTTGTATCAATATAAAATAATAAAAAATGTAAAACCAATTATTTAATCCCCTTCGTAATCATATGAAATTCGCTTGTAGGACAAGAATATATTTCTTTAAATCCATTTATCTTCATTAAAAATTCAATCAACCATGGGGACCATAGATAAAATATATTTTCGAATTCCTTATCCCTTTTCTGAAAATATCTTTTTATAAATCCCCTTGCTGTATCAATTCCTGAATGTATTGATATCATAACTTCGTTATCAGGATTATGTTCTACAAGAGTCCATCTATAAGACAAAAAAAGAATCTTTATAAAGTCATTGTATTCAACTATGAATTCTCCTCCTTTATTTAAAACCCTGTGAACTTCTGAAAATGTTTTATTCAGAGAATCAATTGAAAAATGTGGTAATGGATTTCCCAACAGGGTTACAATGTCAAATTCTTCATTCTTGAATTTTAACTTTTCTGCATCCATACAAAAAAATCTTGCCTTGCTCTTTA
>CBFGJG010000048.1:0-13413 GCA_965649055.1 Caldifarciminota bacterium | reverse complement strand
GCATATATACCACCTATAATAATTGATGAGATTTATGATAAAATTTTTAGACAAAACTTAAATGTTAATTATAATAAATTGTACCACCATGTCCCTGATCTTCCCGCGGTGGTTTTAAAAATTTCAAGATTGAATGAATGTATCTATTTATAAATACTCCTCTATACCCGACTTCTGTTTGCATATTAACAAGCATAACATAATCAACATTCAGTTCTTTTGCTATTTCCGCCATATTCTCCACAACAGATTTGGCATTTAAACTCATAGTCCAGTGACTAACATGCTTTAGACCATAAGGGGTTGCAAATATCACATGCTTTTTCTTTTCTGCCTTCTCTTTATAAACTAACGAATTGTATTTATTACTTTTAAAGACATAATCATATGGAACAAATTCAAGACCTGCTTTAGAAAAATATTCTTTTATAAAGTCCGCCATTTTGTTCGCTAAAATCTTCGCATTTTGGGAATTAAAACTAAGCCCTGTTGACAATCCAAAGTAAGCAAATACTATTGCACAGGTTTTACCATTAAGTCTTTAATGATCAATATTTGCAGTATAAAGACCCTGTGTCAGTCTGTGGAGAGGAGAAAGTTGGGTATTTTTTTGAATAAACTCGTCTTTTTCAGGATCGGATACTACTGATTCTTTTGTAAATTTTATAGCACTTGTGCAACTATTAAAAAACAATATAACAATTAAAATTTTTAATATCTTTTTTATTTTTCTCTCCTTTTTAAATTTTTCAATTAATTTTTTATAAGTTTAAATTAACTGAATCTTCGAACCTTCATCTGAAAAGATGAAGGCTTTATTAAAGGAATTTTAATCTGACCTCAATTAAGAAGATCTTCATAAATTCCCCTATTTTTATAAATATAATCTAAGAATTTAAAAAAGTCAAGTGGATTAAAAAAATTTATTGGAAAAGATCATGAAAATTGTGATAAGTTTTGATAGTTAAAATAATAGTAATCGAAAATCATCTTAAAAAATGAGAGTCCAACGGACTCAATAAAAGATAATTAGGATGGACAACAATCTGAATAGCAAAAAGAGAATAGCAATTTTGAATAAAATTGAAAATCATTACAAATATTTAGATTTCTTTAATAATCATCTTTATTAACGCGTGGTAATCTAAGATTTTAAAATTAACAATTTATAAAACATTTATACAAATTGGTTTTTACAACTCTATTTTATAAACAAAACTTAATTTTTAGATATATTAATGTTGATAACTGTTGACAAAATTTAATTTATTTGTAATATTTTTATGAGATTACTTGGAGGTAATATGTTAAAAAAATTTACTTACATTTTCATCTTATTTATTTTTTTTCTAGATTGTTCAAAGAAGGACACTACTCCACCGATTGTAGAGATATTAGAACCTGAGAATAATTCTTATGTCTCTGGAATTGTAAAAATTAGTGTAAAAGCATATGATAATGTGAAAGTGAATACCCTCCAAATCTTCATAGATGGAAATAAAGTAAGTTCAAGTTCAGATGATACTTGCACATACTTATGGAATACCTATCCGCTTGAAATTAATTCTTCGCACACTATTCTCGCAAAGGCAACTGATGAAAGTGGAAATGAGGGTTCTGAAATGATAACTGTTTATATTTCTGATATACATGTCCCAGCTAAACCTTATAAGCCTATTGGACCTACAAATGGTGAAAAAAATATAAATTATTCTTTTTCAACGTTTTCTTTCGACCCGGATAGTGATAGTGTATGTTTAAGATTTTCCTGGGGAGATGGTGATACATCATCTTGGAGCAGTTATGTGGCTTCGGGAGATACAGTTAATATGGTTCACTTTTGGTCGGAAAAAGGGACATATATAGTGAAAGCACAGGCGAAAGATATTAAGGGAATTAAATCTCAATGGTCTGAAGGGGCTGAGATTAAAATAGAAGAACAATATATAGTATTTTATTCATACAGAAATCAAAACTACGATATATTTGTAATAACATCGGATGGCTCATACGAAAAAAATCTTACAAATAATCTGTATTATGATGAATGTGACCCTTCTTGGTCTTCTGATAGAAAAAAAATAGTTTTTACATCAATAAAAGATGGTAATGGTGAGATATACATTATGGATGCTGATGGCTCTAATAGGTTGAAACTTACAAATAATGTATTTATGGACTATGAGCCTTCATTTTCACCTGATGGACAGAAGATTGTTTTCTCTTCCTGGCGAGATGGGAATAGCGAGATTTACATTATGAATGTTGATGGTTCCAATCAATCAAGACTAACTTACAACTCAGCATCCGATTATGACCCATGCTGGTCACCAGATGGTTCTAAGATTCTATTTACTTCAAATATTACAGGAAACTGGGAAATATATATTATGAATGCGGATGGTTCTAACCTGCTAAATCTTACTAATAATCCATATAATGATTTTGACCCTTGTTTTTCGCCTGATGGTTCAAAGATTTTGTTTTCTTCAAATAGAGATGGGGATGGTGAAATATACATAATGAATGCAAATGGTTCAAACGTTATTAAACTCACAAATAATAGCTTTGATGATGCAGAACCTTCTTTCTCACCTGATGGTTCAAAAATAGTTTTTACATCAAATAGAGATGGTGACGTGGATATATATATAATGAATTTAGATGGTTCAAACCAAACCAATATCACCGACAATATTTATGATGATTTTGACCCAAATTTTAGATAAATGGAGGTTTTTATGAGAAAAATATTTATTTTATTTATTGTGCTATTTACAAATATAATTTCCCCTTACGAATTAAATCAGGAAAAGATTTTCTGGACACAAGATCAGGGTTTTCATAAAGAATACCGAATTGTTAATACAAAGGCAAAAGATGTATCTGGAAAAGTTATTTTATGGGTCGAAGAAATAGAAATAAAACCCAAATTCTTGTTAGCTGACCTTGTAAATAAAAGATTATGGTATAAGATAGATGCTAAATTCTCAGAAAGTGAAACACTTTCTTTCAGAAAAGATATCCCGGCAGGTTCTTATACAAATGGTGGTTTTCTTGCTTCTATGGTAGGCCTTGAACTTCTTGATGCATATATACAGAATATATGGGGAACAACAACTGCAAGGATACTCCTTTCAACATCAAATGGTATTTATATGACACAAAACACAGGCTCAACATGGGCAGGACAACAACTTGCACAGCTCCCTGGATATGTTCCGCAGGTATGTGCTTCACCTGTTAATCTTACGAGTGCTACACTTGGTAATGCTATGATGTATGGTCTGTGGAATAATGGTGTTGTTTATAGAAGGACATTCCTTGCTAATTCTAACTGGTCTAAATTTGCAGATATCCTTTATGATTATGAGGATATGGAGCAAGCAGGAACAGACCCAAATGTTCCACCTACATGGGAAAGGGTGAATGATGTAAATAATTACATATCAAGGACAAAAGAGCATGCAAGGTCTCCTTTTACAGGTAATGATACTGTAAATGTTCAATATTCTATAAAGGTTTATGCAAATAACAGCAAGGGAAATTATTATGCAAAATACCCAATGGTTGACACATTGTCAAGAAAAATTATAGAGATTTATGTTTATTTACCTTCTATAACAGGTGTTGATGAGTATGTATCAGGTATTATAACAATAATTCAGAATGGGAAGAAATTAGATTTACTCTTAAGGAACTGGTCATTCTCACCATTGAAGAGTCCTGATAAGGTTATTGATTATCTTTCTGTTAACAATTGGAACAGGATTTCTATATGGTGTGATTTTGATAATGGAAAGGCTATTGTTTATGGGACTTCAAAATATTATGAGATGGATATGGATACTACATCCATAACAGGGAACGAGATAAGGTTGAGGGCACCTATTGAGAATGGATACACATATTATGTAGATGATATATCAATAAGGCCTTGGATATATGACCTTGTTGGTCATACAAGTATAAAAGAGAAGGTATATGCATCAACATCAGATGGTATATACAGGTGTGATTCAACAGTATGGGTAAAGGAATTTCATTACAAAGGTGCACCTAAATATATAGTTTCAGACCCTGTTGGTTCATATTATGCATTTTTAGACCCTGAAGCAAAGAAGGTATATTTTAAGGAGACAAACTGGGTTGATGTAACATACGATTTACCTAATACAAATGAGTATTATTCAATAGCGATAGATAAGTCTGGTAATCTTTATGTTGGAAGTAATAATTATCTTTACAGATTGATAAAAGGTTCATCGAACTGGGTTAATTTAAAGAATGGATTTGACAATTATGGATTGCATGATTATGTGAAATTGATTAAGCAGATAGCACCAGTTTCACCTGAGACAATATATGTTGCAAATCATAATGGTGTATACTGCACATATGATTCAGGGAATACATGGATACAGGATAATGATGAAAATGTTGAAAAGAATGTGTCTTTAATACCATTAATTTCTAAGGCAGATAGCATTTTTGAAAATAATATATATCCAATATTAACGACTAAACTTGCCTTTCCATCAGATGTAAATAATGATGGTGCTATACACTTAGTATTACTGGACATCATTGATACATTAGCAGATGGAATGCATAACTGGTGCTATTCATTCTTTAATCCAGTTGACCTTGATCTCTATAATGCCTATTCAAATAAGTCTGAAGTTATTTATTGGGATTATCAATTATTAGGCAAAAATTATGATAATTCAATAAAAGATATCTCAAGAACTATGACACTGCTTATACATTACAATTATGATGAGGATGAAGAAGAATGGATTGATAATATTCTTAAACAATATGGTGTTTATCTAACATACTTTGGTGAAGGGAACTTTGCCGGGAATTATTCTGTTTCTGGTTATCTCAAAAATGCATCAAATTCTTCAGCTGGATTCACATTTGCACTTTATCTTTATGAAAACTATGGAAACAATTTAATAAAGGATATTCTTCTTTCCCCATATAACAGTATAGAAGGAATTGATTCTGCCTTGAAAAATAATGGTATTAGTGAAAATTTTTATGATATATTCAGTAATTATCGTATAGCATTGAAACTTGACAAACCACCTATTTATGGGTTTAATTATGCTACAACTATTATTGGTGAAGATCTAATTAAGAAATTCCCTTATCAAAAAAGAATTTCTGAACTTCTTGAAATTAATTCTTTAAAGGATACAAGTTTTGTTGCAGGAAACTGGTTATATATAACTGCGCAGAAGAATGCGAATCTCTCCTTAAAGATTTTAAAATGTGGAAATGATACAATTATAGAAGATTTTTCTTTTCAGCCTTACAATGATGGAATAGTTTCTAAACCTTTTCTAACATACTTTACATACTATTATTTTTTCACATCAAAAACAGGATGTGAAGTTAAACTTGATTATCCATACAAGACTTTTAATAGACCTTTTAATCTAAGGACAATCTCAGATTACTTAAATAGAAAAGTTGAATTGGTCTGGGAAAGACCTTTCGCTTCATATAAATATTTTTTGAATTTTACAATATTCAGGGCTTGTAGCACAGATATGATTTTTTACCCTATTGCTACCATAGATTCAACTCATTTTGTAGACAACTCTGTATTTAATGATTCAGTTTATTATTACTATGTGATTGCGAATTACAGTGACTGCACATCCTCACCGAGTGATACTGTGAAAAATCATCCGTCCTTATTTTCACCACCTTATCATTTAAGGGGTTATCAGGATATGAATAATAATGTGTTTCTTTATTGGTTCCCACCAGAATATTGGAGGAATCCCTTCCTTGAATCGAAGAACAACCTCCTATATTATAAAATATATAGAAAGATAGATTCGAGCCCATATACATTAATTAAAATAAATTATACCAATCATTTCTATAATGACCCTAATGTAACAGGTGATACAATAATTTACAAGATTTCTGCTGTTTATAAATATGGTTCAAGTGTGCTCGAAAGATCGATAGAAAAAACAATAGAAAAATATAATAATTTTGTAAATCAGCCTACTTATATCCCATCTTTTATAACCAATGATGTAGGCTTTCTTTCAGCTGTAGTCTCAAACTTTGGTTTATTTGGTTACCCAAATGCAGACCAGACAGGCAATCCTTCTTATGATTGGCCGAATTTTTCTGGTTATTATTACTTATGGGAAGGTCGTCTATGGATAGGTGCTAAGGTTGGTGAGAATATTTATGTTTCTCATGCTGATTATGGTTCTTACGAGTTTTCACCATCAGATACATCTTGGAAATATTATGCAAGAGGAAAGGGTGACCTTGATATTGTTTCAGAATATGTCGATTATGAAGGATATTATACCAATTCTTACAAACTCGGATTAAAAATTATACAGAGATGTATTGGCTGGGCTTTTGATCCAATCCTTTCCCATGCAAAAGCATATGAGATTTATATAATATATAATAAGTCTAAATTCAATATAACAGGAGTTCAAGCACCAAACAAATTGAGAGATGTTTATGTTTCCATTTGTTTTGATGCAGATATATCAGAAGCTGATAATGAAAATCCACATATAGATGACCTTGTTTGCTATGATGGTTGGACAGGAAACGAATGGATAAATTTATCACATTTTCCCTCTCCAAGTGATGAATACACAATTCTAAAAGATACAATATTTTTATCATCAGATGGTTATCCAGACCAGGGATTCATATATGGTGATGACCCTGACGAAAATACAGTTTATAATGATACATTCTTTGTTTACAGAAATATGTCATATATGTATGATGGGGATGACCCTGCAACAATTGAAGATGATACTGGTGATAATGGTTTATCACCAGGTTATATTTTTGCAAATGTTATTTATGCACCACCATCAGGCAGTGATTCCATTTATATTGGTAAAAATAATGATACTATAAGAATAATAAGGCCTGCTTCACATTCTTGGTGGAACTGGAATGACGACCCTGGAACAGATAAAGATAAATATCTATTTATGTCAGGTAGACATCCTAAAATGTTTGGGTATAAATTTTTACCACATCCATATGACCTTGGTGCTTCTGTATTTGATTATAGATTTAATTTATCTTTAGGGCCTTTTACTATAGCAAATAATGAGACCATATGCATTGTAATAGGAACTGGTGTAGGATATGGCTTAAATGGAGGTTATGAACCTGTATTTTTTAAAAGATATATTCCAGGCGCAAGGACTATTGCAGATAGATTGATAACTAAATATTATGAAGGCTCACAACATTCTGATCCATTGCACCCAAGTGGTCCAGACGATGATATTCATTGGGGGTATAATGGCAAAAAGAAAAACGATATATATACATATAACTTAAATATGCCCACTATAGCTTTTGATAATAATTTAAAGTTTACTATTACTGCCCCAAAGACTGAAAAATACAAATTCAAAATATTTGATATTTGTGGAAGACAAATTAAATATTTTGAAAAAACAATAGAAGGTGGTATGGAAAACTTGATTTATATTAACATCGAGAATATGAAGAAAGGTGTGTATTTTATAACAGTTTCAAATGAAAATAGAGTTCTGGATAAAAGGAAATTGATAATTTTAAGATAGTTTAACTTTGAAATAAAAAACAAGATATAAATTTCTTTGGTTTAATTTTAATATTTAAACATATTAAATAATGAAGAATATTTAATGATATATTTTCTAGAATTATTTGATTGTTAATGATAAGTTTTAAAAGATTAAATTCTAAAATAATAAAAGAAAGCTTAAATAAATTATTATAAAAACTGTTATTTGAGTCAAAGAGTTTATAAAGATTACGCTTTTTTGCAAATCTTTATTGGATGATATTATTGATAAAGCTAAATTATGATAAGTCTTCAAAATCCCCAACGGTAAAATAAAATGGACAAAGCAGTCAGAAAAAGAAATGATTATTCGCCAAGTCAATACATTTTTCTAATTATTCATTATCCTATTTTAACTTTTTCTGGACGTGAATATAATTCCAAAAGTCTTAAAGGAAATTAAAATTATAATATTTCAATACTGAAAAAATATATATTGACTTATCATTATAAAGTTTTAAATTTATATATATTATGAAAGATATAGATTTAAGAAGTTTTTTATTCAAAGGTCTTTTAAGAAGAGAAGGAAAAAAAATCGAATCGGTAAAAGGTTCTCTTATGATAATGGATATTTCAGGTTTCACAGAACTTTCTGAAAGAATGTGCAACTTTGGAAAAGAAGGGACAGAAGAATTAACAAAGATTCTGAATAATTACTTTTCTTCTATGTTAAAAGTTATAAAAAAATATCAAGGAATTCCATTGAAGTTTGGTGGTGATTCTATCCTTGTTGGATTTTATGGTGATAAAGAAATCTCTAAGGAACTTTCTTCAAGTTGCGCAATTTCTCTTATGAATGAAATAGAAAAATTTAAATCAATAGATACAATTGTTGGAAAAGCAGGTATAACAATGAAGATTGTTATAGAAACAGGTGAATGGAAAGAATGTATTTTGGGAGATAATAGAAGGGCAGTTCTATTTTTAAGTGGTGATCTAATAAAAAGAATCGCACAATATGAAGAAAAAGCCAACCCAAATGAAGTTTGGATAAATGGAAGGATTGAAAAAAAAACTGATTTGCCGCAAACCACTGAAAATAAACTCTTGTTTATTAATGAAACACAAGAGGGGATTGACAAAGATTCCATCTTTAAGTTTATTCCTGAAGGTGTAATTGAATTTATAAAATCAGGAATTTCAGGAGAACACAGAGTGGTAACAACTCTTTTTGTTAATCTATATGGATATGATGAAGAACATCCTGAGATAAATTATATTAATAAAGTATTTGTTAACATCATAGATATTATCGAAAAATATAAAGGCTCAATAAATAAAATCGATATAAATAATATTGGAAGTAAAATAATGATAACATTTGGTGCTCCTTTTTCACACGAAAAATCCACTGAATTTGCTCTACTTTCTGCAATGGAAATAAAGAATATAGAAAGCCCGTTTAAAATCAAAATAGGTGTATCAACAGGATATGTTTATGCAGGGATTGTAGGTTCGGAATATCAGAAAGAGTATACTGTTATTGGAGATTGTGTTAATATCGCTGCAAGAATAATGTCAAAAAGTCCTGTAAATCAAATTCTAATAGATGAATCAACCAAAAGAATTGTTCAGGACCTTTTTGAATTTGAAGTAATAGAACCGATAAATGTAAAAGGTAAAACAAAGCCCTTGAAAGTTTATTTACCCAAAAAAGAAATTCAGAGAAAATTTTACAGGTTTAGTTGTGTAGGGAGAGACAAAGAAATAGAGAAAATTCTAAATATGACTCAAAAAGGAAATAGTATTATCTTTATAAAAGGAGAACCGGGAATTGGAAAAACAAGATTAATAGATGAAATCCGCACAAGACTTGATGATAATTTTAAAATCCTTATTGGAAATGCAAATGAGTTAAAAAGTGCTTATAGTCCTTTTACAAATCTGATTGTAAACGAATCAGGAATAACACCTGAAGAAGATTTACAGCAAAAGAAAAAAAAGTTAGAAGAACATATAACAAGTCTTAAAAATGAAGAATTGATAAAAAGAATTCCATTAATGGCTTCGATGTTACTCAACATAAAATATCCCGATTCAATATATGAAAAAGTTGAACCTAAATTGAAGATTGAAAACTTAAAAGATGCTTTAAGATACTATATTGAAAGCCAAAAACAGAAAAAGATTGTATTAATTTTAGATGACACACATTTACTAACAGGTGAAGATATAGAGATAATTAACTATTTGACAAGAGTTTTGCTAAAACTTTCTAAAAGAAAAGAAGATATTTCATTTATATTTACTGGAAGAACAAGTCCATCTTTGGATAGTGAAATATTAATTCCTGACGGAATTCAATATGTAAATATTCAGCTTGAACCTTTAAATAAGACAAACACTGACAAACTTATAACGGAAATTTTAAAAAATAAAAAAATACCATACGATGTATTAGAAATGCTATTAAAAAGAACAGAAGGTAATCCCTTTTACATTGAGCAATACCTGTTAAATATAATAGAAAAAGGATTTTTAAAGGAGATGGAAACTGAATGGATAAAGACTGAACTATTTAAAGAAGAAGAACTCCCTGAAAATATTTGGGCTGCAATTATGTCAAGGGTTGATAGATTAGAAAATGTTTCAAAGGAATGCCTTGTAATTGGAAGTGTTATTGGTCTCGAATTCAGTGGTAAGATTATTTCAAGTATACTAAACAGAGATGTCCAGGAACCATTAAAGGTGACTGTTAGAGAAGGTCTAACATATGTAAGAATGAGAAAAGAAATTGAGTATATCTTTAGGCATGCATTGATAAAAGATGTGATATATGATTCTATTCTCATAGAACGTAAAAGATTTTTGCATAATGCAGTTGGAGAAACGATAGAGAAATTAAATAAAGATAACATCCATGGTTTTTATGGTATACTTGCATATCATTATAATAATGCATGTGATTGGGAAAAGGCTTATGAATATAGTTATAGAGCGGGAGATTATTCGAAACAAAATTACAAAAATGAAGATGCTATAAAATTTTATAGAGATGCAATTAGTATCTCCGTTCAAAAACTATGCAAAAAACCTGGTATAAACATCTATGTGTCAATAGGTGAAATATATGAAATTCTCGGTAAATATGATGAAGCAATTGAAATTTACGATGAAATGTATAATTATGATAGGAATGATAAATTAAATATAATAAAATCTTTCAGGATGAAGGCTAATATACTTCAGAATCAGAGTAAATATGATGAGGCTTTACAATTGCTAAATGAAGCATCTAAAATATATTCTGAAATCCCTGAAAGCATGGAAGCAAAAATCGAATATGGTAATATTTTTGGATTACTGAGCTGGATATATAGAATAAGATGCGATTACAAATATTCTCTTGAGATTGCAAACAAAACACTTAATGAAATTCTTGAGTATTCACAAAAAAATAATATAAGCAACAAAGAACTAAAAAAGGTAATAGGCAATTTATATAATAATATCGGGATGACATATTCAATTCAAGGTGATTATCAAAAGGCTATTGAATTTTACGAGAAGGCCTTAGAGACTTCAAAGGAATTAGGTGATAAAAGAGATACTGGAGCAGCTTACAATAATCTTGGAAATATCTATGCTAATAGGGGTGAATATGAAAAGGCTATTGAGTGCTACATGAAAAAACTGAAAATATCAGAAGAAATAGGTGATAAAAAAGGAATAGGAACTGCTTATAATAATATTGGACTTGTAAAAAGCGACCTTGGGAAATATTCAGAAGCAATAGAATGTTATAATCAAAAACTTAAAATTTCCGAAGAATTAAATGATAAAAGAGGGAAAGGGATGGCATATGGTAATCTTGGAATTGTTTATGCAAATCTTGGAGAGTATGATAAAGCGATAGAATTTTATGAAAAAATATTGAATATTTCTGAAGAAATAAATGACGCACTTGGAATAGCAATAGTTAATGGAAATATTGGTGATGTATATTTTGATAAGGGTGAATATGAAAATGCGCTTGAATTTTATAAGAAATATTATGAAATCTCTGAGAAAATTGGTTTTAAAAGAGGAATAGGTATATCAAACAACAATATTGGGAATGTTTACATTGAATTAAAAGATTACGAAGAAGCAAAAAAAAGGCTTATTGAAGCAAGAAAAATCTTTGAAGAGCTTGATGACAGATATTACCTAATCCAGACATTAAATTTTTTATCGAAGGTTGAGTTAGAATGTGGAACAAATATAAATGTTTCAAAGGAATATGCATACAGGGCTTTGGAATTAAGCCGGAGTTCAAATATAAAAGAAGGGGAAGCGATGAGTTTGATAAGTATAGGAAAGGTTATTCTGATTTCTTCAATATTAGAAAAATCTGAAGATAAAAAAAGAATAGGTTTGGAAACGATAGAGAAAGGTATAAACATTTTTATAGAATTTGGACTCTTGAAAAATCTTGGTGAATCTTTATTAGAATGTGGGAAAATCCTTAAAAGATTTGGTGTAAAGGATTATTTGAAATATTTTGATGAAGCTATAAATATATTTAAAAAAATGAAAAACGAAGAAAAATGTAGAAGAATTGAAAGATTAAAAGAAATTTATTAATCAATCACTATTGGAGGAAGATTAAACACTTGAGGTGAAATTTCTAATGTATTCTCTTTAAGTATCTCAACAGCAGACCTTGAATCTTTTATGTTTTTCTTTTTAATAAAATTAAGATAAATATTGAAATTATAAGATTTTGTCAGGAATTCATCAAGATTTCTGAAATCCTCTGTATTATAAAATTCGTTTTCGATTAATTTATGAAAATATTCCACCTCAATCATAATATCATTGTTTTTACTCACCAAACCATATTTTACACCATATTCTTTCAATACTTTTAAAAATTTGTTGCCTCCTTCTTCACTGCCGAATTCAGGGCTATCTACTGTTTTTATCACCATATCATTTATTGTAACACCAAATGAAAAAAGATGTTCAAGGATATACCGGGTAAAAATTGCCACCGTATTATTATTCCTTTTCAATCCAAAACACAGAAATACACCACCGGTTGAGAAATCAATGGCTGTGTACTCATATCTTGGCAGTCCAATAGCTTTTATATAGGGCCGGAATCTATCTATCTTCAATAAATCAATTATATCAAAGATTAAGACCTGAAAAGGATTTGCCTTAATACCAACACTATTATCATCTTTATAAGCCATTTTCACCTCCAGCTTATAGATATAAAAATTTTGTGCCTGAAATTTATAATTTTAATACATTGATTTTTAATGAATTAAAAAATTAACGCTTTATTTCAACTGTTCAGTTGCAACATTTTGTTTCGTTGTTACTTATTTAACGAAAATCCCTACTGCGCTTCCGTTATGACTGTTTAATCTCCATCTGCCTTTTTCGCAGGGTGAAGACAGATTTGAAACATCAAGGATTATCAGGCCACCATTAGCACAAGCAAGATATGCAAGTTTATTAAGGACGAAAACATCCATAGCGTTTTGGTTTGCTTCTTCAGGCACAAAACAGGAAATTTTTGTTGGTAAAGAAGGGTTTGAAATATTCAATATATAGACGCTATCACCTGATGCAATATAGGCTACATCTTCTTCTATAAAAAATCCAAAAGCACCCGGTGGGGTTGGAAAATAAGATAACAAAACTGGATTTGTTGGATTTGAGATATCAACAATACTCATACCGTTCATATCAAGAACATAAGCATAATTATTTAAAACCTTAACCTTCGTTACATACTTATTCAGATCTAAATGTCCTATCTCTTTTATTGAATCAATTTTTGAAAT
>CBFGJG010000047.1:0-14278 GCA_965649055.1 Caldifarciminota bacterium | reverse complement strand
ATTGGTTTTTGCAACTCCTTTGAGGATTGCCCTCCCCAGGGCAATCCTCTCTTCATTCATAACCCCTATCTTCACTATCTTAACTGTACCACCATGTGCATGAACTTTTCCATCAAAAAATATAAATTCCTTGATTTTTTTTAAAAATTTTATATAGTTTTAAAAAATGGAGGTTATAATGGCAGTGATAAAACCATTTAAAGGATATAGACCAAAGAAAGATTTAGTAAGATTGGTAGCAGCACCACCTTATGATGTTCTTGAAAGGGAAGATGCTTATGAAATGGCTAAAGGCAATCCTTATTCATATTTGCATATCTCAAAACCCGAGATAGATTTGCCATTTGATATTGATATTTATGATGAAAAGGTTTATCTTAAAGGTAAAGAAAATCTTCAAAAATTCATAAAGGATGGAATTCTTATTCAAGACCCTGAACCTTATTTTTATATATATAGACAAATATGGGGTTCACATATCCAGACAGGAATAGTTGCCTGTGCTTCCTGTGAAGATTATGAGAAAGATATAATAAAAAAACATGAACAGACAAGGGAAGACAAAGAGAATGATAGGACAAAACATATTGAGGTATTAAACGCTCATGATGAACCTGTTTTTCTAACTTATATAAAAAGGGACGAGATAAATAAAATTGTAAATGATATCACAAATTCTCAACCTGAATATGATTTTTCAACGGATGACGGAATAAGACATATTCTATGGGTTGTAAAGGATAAAAATGCCATACAGAATATAGAAGATGAGTTTAAGAAGATAGAAACCATTTATGTGGCTGATGGCCATCATCGTTCAGCAGCAGCAGTTAGGCTCAAAAATATACTAAAATCAAAGAATCAAAACCATACAGGTGAAGAGGAATACAATTTCTTCCTTTCTGTAATCTTTCCACATAACGAAATGAAGATTCTTCCTTACAACAGAGTTGTGAAAGATTTATTTGGAAAAACATCCGAGGAGTTCTTAAAAAAACTTAAAGAGAATTTTGAATTAGAAAATAGGTTAGAACCTGTTGAACCTGTTCAAAAACATACATTTGGAATGTATCTTGAAGGTAAATGGTATCTGTTAAAGTCAAAAGAAACAATTATACCTGAGGATGCTGTTGGTTCACTTGATGTCTCAATATTACAGAATAATGTATTAAGTAAAATGCTTGGAATTGAAAATCCAAGAAAAGACAAAAGGATTTATTTTGTTGGTGGTATAAAGGGTGTAAAAGAACTACAGCGTCTTGTTGATTCTGGAGAGTATAAAGTTGCATTTTCAATGTATCCCACAACTATAGATGATTTGATGAGGGTTTCAGGTGAGGGAAAGTTTATGCCACCAAAATCGACATGGTTTGAGCCTAAACTGAGAAGCGGGCTTTTCGTGCACACACTTTTTTAGATTACTTTATTCCTAAAGACATAATAACGGCATCTTCGCCGTTTTCATAATAGTTTCTTTCAATTCTTTCTATTTTAAACCCCATTAATTTATAAAGATTTATTGCAGGTTCGTTTGTTATCCTGACTTCAAGATATATTTCTTTTGCATCAGTCTTTTCAATATCCTTAATCATCTTAAAAATAAGGTTTTTACCTATACCTTTTCTACGAGAATTCTTACGAACAGCCAGGTTCATTAGATGAAATTTTTTACTTTCAAAACAACCAATAATATATCCAACAATTGTATCACCGATAACTGCTTTCATAGAATAGCATTCCTTATGAGAAATAACATATCTGAAAGAATAAATATCCCAAGGGGCAGAAAATGAGTCATTTTCAATCTCTATTATCTCTGGTAAATCTAAAGTTTTAATCTTATCATATTTTAAATTAAGAGAAGAACGTTTTATTTCAGCTTCTGCAAGGGAAAGATACATTGGTTCTAATGGATTAATTATATAATCACTATATTTTTTTTCTTCAATCATTTGAACGATCTTGATCAGACCCTGAGAAATACTAAAATCTTCCTTGACATTCTTTATTTCTTTTATAGGTTCTCCTATCCTTATTCCTTCCCATTCTTTTACTTCTACTATTCGGTAAACATCGTCTTTCTTTATTCTTAAAATTTTATTTTTTTCTTTTTTTATAATAGCAGAGTATACATAGTCTGTCTTCGCATATAGTAAGGGTATGTAAATTCCATCTTTTAAATTTACTATCATAGCATCAAATGTTTTTATTCCAAAAACAGGAATATTGCTTCTGTAAGATAATCCTTTTGCTATCGCAAGACCAATTCTTAAACCTGTAAAAGAACCTGGTCCTATTGCAATTGCCATTGTATTTAAATTTTCTAAAGATATCTTCTTCTCTTTAAGTATCAACGGAATATCTTCGGTCCAGTCGAGTTTGATTGTTTCGTAATATTTTTTATCACTGATCGTAATTTCCCCTTTTAATCTTGATGAATCAATCCCTAAAATCATCTATAATTATTTCCCTTTTATTATCCGAGATTATTTTAAAATTAACTTCTATTCTTTTTTTACCTATTACATCCCTTATTTTTTCACCCCACTCAACAACAATTATTCCTTCTCTTAAAAAATCATAAATAAATTCAATCTCTTTTAAACTGTTAATTCTGTATAAATCCAAATGAAATAATTTTATTTTTCCATTGTATATATTCATTATTACAAATGATGGACTTGATACATTTTCTTTAACCTTAATTCCCCTCGCAAGCCCTTTTATAAATGTTGTCTTACCTGAGCCCAAATCACCAATAAGCAGAATGATTGTTTCTTTATCAATTTTTTTTGAAAGTTTAAATCCGATTTTTTCTGTTTCTTCAGGTGAAGAACTTATGAAACGCATAAATACCGCCTTTTAGAACAAGGTTTTTGTCTATTTTCCAGCCTTTTTCTTTAAATAAATCCGCATCTCCACCTGTTAGGAAAACCTTCTTAGATTTTTTTTCATTTTTTATATAATCTTTTATACCCCTTATGTAAATATATAACCCTGAATAAATGCAATCCTTGGTATTTTTACCCGGATTCCTGTTAATTTTAAATTCATCAATTTTAAGATTTAGTGAACTTATTTTTTCATATGATTTTAAATATACATTTATTCCGGGTAGTATTGAGCCACCCGAGAAGATTCCATTTTCGTTTATAAAATCAATTGTTATTGCGGTTCCCGCATCAAGGACAATAGCGGGGTAAAGCCTTTTTTCTTTTATATAGAAGGCAGAGGCAATCCTATCTTCACCAACCCTGCCAGAATAATCTCTTTCTATTTTTTCTATTGGGAAATTATAGACTTTCTTATTCTTAAGAACCAATTTTATTTTTTCCCTTTTTTCTTCAGAGTTAGATATAACAATTATATTTTCAATATTTAAGAAAAATTCTTCCACTTCATTCGTTTCTTCAAAGTCCTTTCTTTGTATTATTCTTTCACCTTTTGTATAACAACAATGAATTAATGTATTTCCGATATCAATAACACCAATCATAATTTGTTTTTAACATATTTCTTCCCACCAACATCCTTAGCATACCCTTTTAATTCAAGAAGAAGCAGGGAAGAAGAGGTATGCTGGAGTGTAAAACCAACAATTCCAGAAATAATCTCAATAGATAATGGCTCATCTGAAAGAATATCAAATATCTTCTTTTCATCTTCTGGTAAATCTAATAATTCTTCAAACTTCTTTTCTTCTATACCAAAAAATGAGAGGATGTCGTTTATATCAGTTATTACATTTGCGCCCATCTTTAATAATCTGTTTGTTCCTTCACTCTGTGGAACATTTATATTTCCTGGAACGGCAAAAACTTCCCTCCCAAAATCAGTTGCCCATTTTACTGTTGAAAATACACCGCTTTTTGAAGTTGCCTGGACAGCAATGATTGCTTTTGAAAGGCCACTTATTATCCTGTTTCTTAAAGGGAAATTAAAACTTAAGGGTTGTGTTCCAGGAGGAAATTCGGATATGATAGCACCGTTCTCTTTTACCATTTCAAAAAGTTTTCTATTTGTTCTTGGATACACTACATCTATTCCGCAACCAATAACACCAATTGTTCTACCACCATTTTCTATTGCACCTAAATGTGCAGCAGTATCAATACCAATAGCAAGTCCGCTAATGATTGTCAAGTTGTGGTCTATAAGTTTTTTTGCAAAATCATAAGCAACAATTCTTCCATATTCTGTTGGTTTCCTTGTTCCAACAATACCTATTGCATTATTATCTTCTTCTTTAATTTTACCTTTTATATAGAGTATTGGAGGAGGATTTGGAATGATTGACAAATTTTTAGGATAATCTTCGTGTCCAAGGCATACAATACTTACTCCATCATTTTTTAATTTATCATAAATTCTCTCTATCTTTTCTTCTTCAAGTTTTTTTATCTTTTCCTGTTCTTTCCCAATTTTATCTTTTATTTCATCAATATTAAGTGATAAAATATCACTCATCTCTTTATTCAGAAGGATTTCTCTTAATATGTTATAATCAATTTGTGCAATAGAAAGTTTTAATAATAATTTTTCAAGTGATTCCATTTATATATTCAGTATATTCTTCAATTTATCAATTTCTTCCTTGTTCAGACTTGCTTCTATTGTATCCAGTCCATTCTTCTCTACTATCTTTTTTAGTGCTTCAACTACATTTTGTTTTACAACGAGATTGGAATCTTCACAGTGTTTTAAAAGAATTGTAATAGCGTTTAGAGAACCTATATTACCCATTGTTTTTGCTACGGTTGCCCTTGTATACCAAACCCCTTCTTCAAGAAGATTAAATAGTTTGTCAAGTATTTTTTCTCCTTTTGTTCCGAGGACCTCTGAAACCTTCTCTCTTATGGACCAGCTTGGAGATGATAAAAATGAAATTAAATGCTGGATAGACTTTGGAGAATCATCTTTTGCAAGTTCTTCTATTATCCTGATTTTCTCCTTTAGGTTTTTGGATTTCATTAAATTATCAATATCTTCAATCTTTTTTTCTTTCATTCTTCCTCCTTTATTAGTTCATAAACTTTTTCTATCAATTTGTCAATATTTTCTTTAGTCTTACAGGAGATATAGACGTAAGGAATGGAAAATTTTGTTTTAATTTTACTGTTGTAATCAAGAAGGTCAATTTTGTTTACTGCTATTATCTTTTTCTTCTTAAGAATAGATTTGTTATATCCTTTTATCTCATTCACGAGTGTTTCATATTGTTCTTTTATATCATATGTTACATCAAGCAAGAATAATAATATTTTTGTTCTTTCAATATGTTTCAAAAAATCAAGTCCAAGTCCTTTACCAATATGTGCATCCTGAATAATGCCAGGTATATCAGCAAATGTTATTTTTTTATTATTATAAATACAAACACCAAGATTTGGTTCAAGTGTTGTAAAAGGGTATGGGGCAATTTTTGGATGTGCATTTGATATAACAGATAACAAGGTAGATTTACCTGCGTTTGGAAATCCTACTATACCAACATCTGCAATAAGTTTCAGTTCGAGCCTTATGCTTTTTTTTTCACCTTCTAATCCATCTTCTGCAATCCTTGGTGTTTGATTAGAAGAAGTTGCAAATGATGCATTTCCCCTTCCTCCTCTTCCACCTTTTGCGACTATTAACCTGTCTTTTTCTTTTAGAAGTTCACCGATAATCTTTTCACCTTCATAAATAATTGTCCCTTTTGGGACCCTTATTATAATGTCCTTACCTTTTTTACCATGCATATTTTTCCCTTTACCATGTTCGCCATCACCAGCTTTGAAATTAGACCTTAAATGATAATTTCTTAATGTAAAAAGATTATCATCAACTTCAAGTATAACATCACCGCCATCACCTCCATTTCCACCATCAGGGCCACCTTTTGGAACATATTTTTCCCTTCTGAAACTTATACATCCATTACCACCTTTTCCACCCTGGACATATATTTTTGCTCTGTCAAAGAAATATTTCATTTTTTAAGAAAATTTTTGAGATTTGTTAATCCCTTTTCTATCTCTTCAATCGATGAAGCGTAAGAGAATCTTATATATCCATCTATCCCAAACTCAACTCCCGGTATTACCGCAAGATTATATTCAAGAAGGTCTGTGCAGAATTTTATAGAATCCTTTTCAAATCTTGAAATATTAAGAAAAAAATAAAATGCACCATTTGGTTTGTTATATTCTATCTCTTCAATGTTCTTTAAGAATTCTATACAGAAGTTTCTTCTTTCTTCAAATGTCCTCCTCATTTTTTCAATTGATTCAAAGTCCCTAAGGGCACATAAGGTAGCATACTGTGAGATTGAAGAAGGACAGGATGTAGTATGTGATTGTATATTTTTAGCAGAATTAATCTCATTCTTTGGACCAATAGCCCAGCCAATTCTCCATCCTGTCATTGAATGTGATTTAGAAACTCCATTTATTATGAATGTCTTATCTTTCATTTCAGGTATCTGTGCTATACTGAAATTTTCAATATTGTCATATATTATTTTATCGTATATCTCATCAGATATAACATAAATATTTTTATCTTTGAGCAATTCTGCAAGTTCGGTAATCTCTTCTTTATTGTAAACAATCCCTGTTGGATTGTTAGGTGAGTTTAAAATAATTACCTTTGTTTTCTTTGTTATCTTATTTTTTATCTCATTTATATCAAGATGGAAATCTTTTTTTGATTTTACAAATACAGGTTTACCATCACAAAGTTTAACCATTTCTGGATAACTTACCCAGTAAGGAATTGGTATAATTACCTCATCATCATTGTCTACTAATGTAAATAAGATGTTAAAAATAGATTGTTTTGCTCCTGATGAAACAAGGACTTGTTCAGGTGAATAATCAAGATTTTTTTCTTTTTTTATTAACTTTGCTATTTCTTCCCTGAGTTCAATAATACCTGATACAGGTGTATATTTTGTTTTTCCCTGGTCTATTGCTTTTTTAGCACATTCCTTTATAGTCAACGGAGTATCAAAATCGGGTTCTCCCGCTGCGAGAATCGTTATATCAATTCCTTGTTTTTTTTTCATCATTGCATTTTCAAGAACTTTCAAGGTTGATGATGGATTAACTTTTCTCATTTTTCCTCCTGAATTTTTCTTTTAATTTTTTGTTAACTATATCTGGAACAAAATTTGATACATCTTTACCGAACATGGCAAGTTCTTTCACTATACTTGAAGAGAGATAGGTATATTTTTCATCAGGAAATAGAAATATTATCTCTATCTCAGGAAATAAATTTCTATTCATAAGTGCCATCTGGAACTCATATTCAAAATCCGAGATAGCACGCATTCCTCTGACAATTGCAGTTGCATTTGTTTTCTTTATGTAATCAACAAGAATACCATCCCAGTAATCTATTTCTATGTTTTTAAACTTTTTCAATGATTCCTTTAGCATTTTTACCCTTTCTTCTACAGAAAAAAGTGTTTTTTTATCAGGATGTATTGCAACAAGGACTAATATCTTATCAAATATTTTCGATGCCCTTAGAATGATATCAATATGACCATTTGTTACAGGGTCAAATGTGCCCGGATATACTGCTATCTTCATATTTTATTCCTTTCAGGATAGTTATTACTGTATCCCCGTATTTTTTTTCTTTTAATATTTTAAATCCATTCAATTCAAATTTTTCTCTTTTGGAAGACTCTATAATTACTATTCCATCATCTGAAAGAACTTTGGGTATAACCTGAATAGTTCTTTTTATATAACCTTCATCATACGGTGGGTCAAGAAAAATAATATCAAATTTTTTATCTATATTTTTTAATACACTGAATACATTACCTTTAACTGCCTTGCCTTCAATCATCAGATTTGAGACATTCTTTTTTAACACTGAGAAAATTTTTTCGTTTTTCTCAACAAACCAGACTTCTTTTGCGCCCCTTGAATAAGCTTCAATACCAATAGAACCACTTCCTGCAAAAAGGTCTAAGAACGTTTTGTTGTTAACATCTATCATTGAAAAAATTGCCTCTCTTACCTTTTCAAGTGTAGGCCTTATATTTGGAGGAACATCTATTTTTCTACCTCCAAGTAATCCGGAAACTATTCTCATAACATTATTATAAAGAAATATACAGAATTGTCAAGAACAGGGTAATTTATTTAATATATCTTGCAAGAGGAATTCCGATATTGATACCTGCATTAATAACAGCATCACCTATCCCTTTGTAATCGCTCCGCCAGATTATTCCTGCATCTATTGATATGAATTCATTGAAGAAATATCTTCCACCAAGGCTTGCTGCAATAACAGATATAACATTTTTATCAAGTGAAAGGGAAGTTTCTCCTATATAATTAATTTTTATTTTATCAGTTATTTCAAATATACCGTAGGTTTTAGGATTAACATGAATCAAGATATTCAAGAAGCCTCCATAGATTTTTTTCATCTTTTCTTCTTCTAATATAGTTTCATTATAACTTTTTATCATCGCCCTTAAATCGGTAAATTTTCCACCTATATTTATATTAACATAATTATTTTTAAAGCCACCTGTTACTATGAGATCTGCGTATCTTGTGTAATAATAATAAATTTCGGAACTGGTATAATATCTTTCTACATTCCATATGGTTTTTTTTATCAGGAAACTCAAACCAATATCAGGATTATCAAGGTCTATAACCTTCATCTTGAATACAGATGTAGGTAACAGGGATGATTTTTCCTGTAATGCATTAATGATTGAAGAAAGACTAAATTCGAGTTCAAACAAATCTCCAAAACCCATATTTATATTTCCAAGAAAATATGCTTCACCTTCAATACCTACTGTTCCACCACCGCTCAAGAATACATCAAGGGATTTCAGAATATCTGAAACAGGCGTTGTCAAAGCCCTTGAAGGGTTTACATAGTGAATTTCAGTAGCATTTATTGCTAAACTGATAAGGAAAACCAAGATAATCTTTTTCATAATTCCTCCCTATATTCTGATAAATAATAGACCTAAAGCTATAATTCCAAGGCACGCAATCAGACAGAAACCAAAAGATTCAAAACCTGACTCCTGTTTCTTATTCATCTCTTTAATCTTTTCTTCAAATAAAAGCTGTCTGATTCTTTTCAGTTCAACATATATTGATTCTACAACGGGAGATGAAAAAATGCTTGTATCCCTAATTACACTATCCTTTATGAGTGTATTCGGATTTAGATTATATCCACAATTAAAACAGAATTTTGCATAAGGTGGGTTTCTGGAATCACAATTTGGACATTTTATAAAGTCATTTTCGGAATCTAAATTCAGGAATTTATATCCACAATTTGAACAAAATATGGCATCTTTCGGGTTAACTTGTTTACATAAAGGGCAAATCTTGCTGTCGATTCCGTTTAAAATAAAAATTGGAAAAATCAGGAAAAGAAAAAGATACCTCATTTTAGAACCCTAAGTAATAATCTAAAGGGAAAAGTAGATTTATACCTGCCCAGAGTTTTACATCAGAAAGCCCTGTCCATTTTATTTCACCTGCTGGAGAATCAATCCTTATTCCTGAATTGACTGTTAACCATTTAAAAACATAACATTTTCCACCAAGACTTAACCAGTAACCTATTATAAGGTCATCTTCACTCTCAATTCCATTTGGTTGTAATCTGTATCCTGAAACCTGCGATGCTTCAAATACCAAAAAGGTGTTGTTATTTATCTTTATTTCTGTCCCTAAAAATAATAAGAAAGGATTGGAAACTATTTCAGAAGACATAAAACTTGTCTTTATTCTTGTATCACATACAGATAATCCAACTGCTGTATTAAAATTTGATATGTTTTCTTGAAAGGTCAGAAAAAGAAAAGCATGCCTTAATTTATAAGAAATGTTATCTTTAGTAATTGTGTTCCACCATGAACCTTTTATTCCTATTGCGATAGAAGGGAATTTTTCTGGTAAAATGATTCTCCCTTTGAATGTGTTTGTTATATTGTATTTGAAACCGAGTGTAGGTATGAGCATCGAACCTCTTGTTATTGAACTGATTAATCCTAATGAAGAAAATTCTATCTGGAATAAATCACCAAAACCCATTTCTGAAATTCCAAACGGAGTTCTTCCTTCTTCAGATGTGGCGAAAGAACCACCACCTGAAAAATATAATGTATACTGCCTTAATATCTCTGATTTGGGAACTTCAAAAAAGTTTGGTGATGATATAATTGGAAATTCCTTCTTTGGCTTTTCAACTTTTGGCTGTATAATAACATTTGTTTCAATGGTTTTTTCAATAATTTTATTTTCTGTCTTTATCGTTGTCGTATCAATTTTTGTTGTATCTTTTTTAATAGTTTCTTTTTCCACAATTTCTTCATAAGGTTGTTCTTTCAGATTGGTAAAAATAATATTCTCAAAATATTTAGCCTTTATTGATTTCTTTTCATCTTCAAGTTTGTCCCCGCAATTTATACAGAATTTATATTCCCATTTATTATTAATAAATTTACAATTAGCACACTCAATTAATTCAGGATGAGAGAAACTATCAGTGACTGAAAATACTAATATTTCATTTTTGTTTGTTAGAATTACAAACAATCTTCCATCGTAGGAAAAAGCAAAATCATCAATCCTTTTTGTTGTTCTGTAAGCCGAAAATGAAATTTCTTCACTTTTGAAAATTATCTCTTCTATCGTCTCTCTTTTTGTGTTAATGGCAAGTATAGAACCCGAAGGTGACACTGCAAAATTTTTTGTATTAAGAGGATACTTGAAATAATTTACTATCTTTTTTTCTATGATATTCAGAACATAAAATCCATCATTTGTAAAAATATACAGGTTATCGTTTGCGAATTCAATTTTATTTATATTACTATAAGCATTCGGGAGAACAAAAAAAGTCTCGTATTTTTTATCCTTAATTAAATAGCGATAAATAAAATTATTAAAGGAAGTATAATAGAGAAATTTTTTCTCCTTGTCTATGGTAAAGTCAGTAACAAAGTTAGTAACAATAGGATATTGGAGGTTCAAAATAGGGTCGTAAAAAACTAATTTACTTTCTTTCTGCTTTCCAATGAACTGCCTTTCAATCAGAAAAACATAATTTGCATCTAAATAAAACATTTTTGTGATTTTAAAATCAAAATCATACGAATATTTTTTAATTCCACTTTTGAGATTAAGTTCTATAAATCTATTTTCAGAGTTTAAAATTATGGTTGAATCATCCTTAAAAAATATAGAATTAATATTTTTTTCATAAAACTTATTAATTGAAAGTGAAATAATAAATATAAGCATCATATTTCACCTAAAATAATTATATTCATATTGAATAAATTTGTCAAGTGGGAAAATCTAATTTTTTGGAAAAGATCATGCACATGGTGGTGAAGATAGTGTAATTAATAAAGACCTGATAGAAATAATTATTTTTTAAGAATAAGTGGAAGTGGATCTATCTTTTAATTCTTCATGAAAATCTGAAATATTTCCTGAAGTAAATTCCGTATTAAATAATAGATAAGGTTACTGATGCTTTGTTTATTCCTTTTTTGACTTACTATGGTTAAACTATTAATTTGTTAATTTATTTTTACTTTTAATGTTATTAAATTAATCAGTTCGATTGTTTAAACAATTCGACATTTCCTAAATTAAAAACTTTATTTTTTATTTTTTAATTATAATATTTTTCTAAATTAAATAAAGTATTTATGGGTTTAGTAAATTTGTCAGTTAATAAAAATAATCAGGATTTGAATTCTCCTGAATACAGAACAAGATTAGAGCATCAGATGAAGGGAGGTCTAAACTGGTTTTATTGGATATAATGGTTATCCCTTTCGGTTATTCTTCTATAAGGAATAATACAATAATTATATTAGGAATAATTCTGTGTGCCTTTGAATCAATTCTTTTTCTCGATTTCTGGCATTCTGGATTACATATTTTTGCAATAATTTGTATTATTTCAGGATATCTTGCAAAATTGAAACTTGCTTCTTTGATGAAAAATCCTGAAATTAGTAATATAGAAAAGAAGGACAATTGAAAGTTATAAAGATTTTATTAAAAAATAAAAGGGAGGTTATATGGAGGTAAAAGGGATTGCATTGATACCAATAGTTGAATATGTGAAGGAGAAGCATCCGGAAAGACTTAAAGAATGGATAAATTCACTACCTGAAAGTTCTAAGTCTATTTATTCAGCAAAAATACTACCAACACAATGGTATCCTGTAAAAGAAGGTATTACTATTCCACTTATTAAATTCTGTGATATGTTTTTTAAAGGAAGTTTAAGAGGTTCATGGGAATCAGGAAGATTCAGTGCTGATTATGGTTTAAGAGGGGTTTACAAGATTTTTCTCAAACTTAGTAATGTTCATATATTCGCAAGAAGGGCAGAGATTTTATGGTCATCATATTATAGTAATCTTAGGGCTAAACTTACCGAGAATAATCCGGGAAGGATAGTATTTGAGATATATGAATTCCCTGATATTCATGAGATTATTGAACATTCAATAGGTGGCTTTCTTGAAAGGGCTGGAGAACTTTATAATCTGAAGAATCTGAGTGTTAATATTGAAAAATCTTTAGCAAAAGGTGATGGACTTTTACGATATGTTGTAAACTGGGTAAAATGAAAGGTAGTACTTGATTTTTTCCCCAGTGTTTATAAAATTCTATTATGGAAGAAAAAATAAATATAATTTTAGAAAGATTGAAATCAATTGCTAATCCTGATAATCTTATAGGTATGGCTAAATTTGGCATAACACCAAAGAATGCATTTGGTATTTCTGTTCCAAATTTAAGGAAGATTGCAAAGGAAATAGGTAAAGACCATAATCTTGCGCTGAAGTTGTATAAAATAGATTATAGAGAAACAAGAATTCTTGCTTCAATGATTGATATCCCTGAACTTGTAACAGAAGAACAGATGGAAGATTGGGTTAAAACATTTGATTACTGGGAGATATGTGACCAGGTCTGTATGAATCTTTTTTCAAGGACAGAATATGCAATGAAAAAAGCAATAGAATGGTCTGAAAGGGAAGAAGAATTCGTGAAAAGGGCAGGATTTACATTAATTGCATGTCTTTCATGGCGGGATAAAAAGATAAAAGATAATGATTTTGATTTATTTTTTGATATAATTAAGAGAGAATCTAAGGATGAAAGAAATAATGTGAAAAAAGCAGTTAATTGGGCATTAAGACAGATAGGAAAAAGAAATACGGGTCTTAATAAAAAAGCTATTGAGATTTCAAAAGAGATAATGCAGTTAAATTCTAAAAGTGCAAAATGGATTGCTAAGGATGCTTTGAGGGAACTTGAGGATAAAAAAACAAAAGAGAGAATAAAGAAAAATGAACAAAAAAATAAGAATTGAAGATGTAAAAAAAGTAAATATTTTTGATTTATGTTTTGTATGCGTTCCAAAAGAAAAAAGGGAAGATGAAGACTTTAAAAGAGGAATAGAGGAGAAGAGGTTATGGTGTATAGAGATGTTAGAAAAGTATGGTTCATTTGCAAAAATTGCTTATGTAAATGATGAACCTGTTGGTATGATACAGTATAGACCATTTATTGATGAAAATGTTGTAAATATTGATTGCATTTATGTTCCAGATAAAAAATACTGGAATAAAGGGATAGGGAAAATGTTACTGAATAAACTGATTGAAGAAATGGGAAAACCGCATAGATGGTTTAATAAGAAACCTGATGCATTGATAGCCTTCACATTCCCAGGACATAAGGAAGGCCAAATTTCAGCATCTGAATTTTTTAGAAAATGTGGATTTAGAATGATAGATGATAATCCCAATCATCTATATTTCGCTTTAAAAGAAGGTTATTCTTATAAGATGATGGCAAGAACATTACCTGAATATAAACCATCTGAAGATGATAAAGGGAAGGTTTTGATATTTTGTGGTCCAAATTTCTGTCCAGTGGCATTCCCTGTTTTTTTAAAACCGATGGAAAAATATATAAGGGAAGTTGATCAAAAAATCCCTGTATATTTTGTTGATATATCAAAGGAAAAAGATATTTCGGAAAAAAGAAATGCGAAGTATGGTGATTGTGTGGTTAATGGAAGATTGATAAAGACATTTGTATTTGATAAGTCAGGATTCCAGAATGAGGCTCGAGAAGCACTTGAAAAATAACGGGAAGATCAGGGACATGGTGGTACAATTTATTATAATTAACATTTAAGTTTTGTCTAAAAATTTTATCATAAATCTCATCAATTATTATAGGTGGTATAT
>CBFGJG010000046.1:0-14707 GCA_965649055.1 Caldifarciminota bacterium | reverse complement strand
GAAGGAAAAGTTAGAACATATGATATGGGTGGGAATAACACAACAATTGAAATGGCAAAAGCCATAGCAGAGAAACTTTAAGGAGGAAAGATGAAAAAAACTACTATTTTAAAGAAAGCAATAATGGAAAGAAGGGCGATTGTTGTTCCAGGATGCCATGATGCATTAAGTGCTAAAATTATTGAAGCTTGCGGTTTTGAAGCAATTCAGGTTTCAGGATTTGGTCTTGCAGGTTCACTTCTTGGAAAACCTGATGTTGGTCTTGTGCAGATGAAAGATATTCTTGATTTAACATGGAATATTGTTCAAGCTGTAAACATTCCAGTTATGGCAGATATTGATACCGGTGGTGGTAATGCGATTAACGCTGCATATATCACAGAAAGATTGATTACTATGGGTGTTGCAGGAATGAATATAGAAGATCAGGTTTTCCCTAAAAGGTGCGGACATATGGCTGGAAAAGAAGTCATTCCAGCAGAAGAGATGGCTGGAAAAATAAAAGCATGTGCAGATGTAAGGGACAGGATGGATAAAGATTTTGTTATAAATGCAAGAACGGATTGTTATGCAATATATGGTATTGATGAAGCAATAAGAAGATGTAATATCTATCTTGAAAATGGTGCAGACCTTGCTTTTATAGATGGAATAAAAACTAAAGCAGATATAGAGAAAGCAGTTAAAGAAGTAAAAGGTCCTATATCAGTAAATTTAATGGATGCGGTAAGTGGTGTTAAGACAGAACTTATACCAATACCTGAACTTGCAAAAATGGGAGTTGGGAGGGTTTCTATTCCTGTTGCTTCGATAATGGTAATGCATAAAGCACTTATGGAATTCTTTAAAGCATTAAAGAATTCTCCTACCGGCATACTTGCAGGTGAAACAAAATGGATTACACCTTTTAAAGAGTTTACTGATTTTGTTGGTCTTTCTGAATATAGAAAGTTAGAAGAAAAATACCTTCCAAAAGAAAGGATAAAGACAAAATACAAGGAGTAGAAAATGGGAAAAACAGTTGTAGAAAAAATTCTTGCAAGGGCTTCTAATCTTAGCGAAGTAAATGTTGGTGATGTAGTTGAACCAAAAGTAGATGTAGCTATGTCTCATGAAAATGCAGCACTTGTAATAAATCAATTCCTTGAAATTTATAAGGGAACAAATCTTGAACCAAAAGTTTTTGACCCAAATAAGATTGTTATAATTTTCGACCACAGAGTTCCAGCTGAAAGTTCAAAGACAGCAACTAATCAGAAAAAGATCAGGGAATTTGCAAGATTACAGGGAATAAAGAATTTTCACGATATAAATTCAATAGAAGGTGGAATATGTCATCAGATTTTGCCTGAATTTGGATATGTGAGACCAGGATATGTTGTAGTCGGAACTGATAGTCATACTACTTCTCATGGTGCACTTGGTGCATTTGCTTTTGGCATTGGTGCTACTGAGATGGCAAGCGTCTGGGCACTTGGAGTTGCATTAAACATAGAAGTTCCACCAACAATAAAAGTAGTGGTTTCTGGTAAATTGCCCAAATATGTTCTTCCAAAAGATATTATTCTAAATCTAATAGGGAAAATATCTGCTGAAGGTGCTAATTTTAAGGTTCTCGAATTCCATGGTGATACAATTAAAAATATGAATGTTTCTGGAAGGCTTGTTCTTTGTAATATGTCTGTTGAAGCAGGAGCAACATCAGGTATTGTTCCTGCTGATGAAGAAACTGCACGATATCTAAAAGAAGAAGCAGGTGTTAAAGAGAATATTACAAGGATAATTCCAGATAATGATGCAATCTATGATTCGATAGTTGAAATTGATGCTTCAAAACTTGTTCCGCAGATTGCCTGTCCACACTCTGTAGATAATGTTAAACCGGTTAATGAAGTTGAGGGTAAGAAGATAGACCAGATTGTTATTGGTTCCTGCACAAATGGAAGATTAGATGATATTGAAATAGCAGCAAATATATTGAAAGGGAAAAAAATTTCAAAAAGTGTTAGGATGCTTGTTTTCCCAGCTTCCTGGAGGATTTACAAAAATGCATTAAAGAAAGGATACATCGGAATACTTGTTGATGCAGGTGCCGTGATAATGAATCCTGGTTGTGGTTGTTGTCTTGGAGTTCATCAAGGCGCTCTTGGTGATGGTGAAGTTGCATTATCTACCACAAACAGAAATTTTAAAGGTAGAATGGGAAATCCAAACTCTGAAGTTTATTTATGTTCACCGGCGGTTGCAGCAGCAAGTGCAATTAATGGTGAAATAACAGACCCAAGAAAAATAAAATAAGGAGGAGAAATGTCAAAGGTTGTTCTAAAACTTGGGAACGATATTTCTACTGATATAATTTACCCAGGAAGATATATGGCTACCGTGCTTCCTTCGGAGACTCCTCAATATGCTTTTGCAGATAATAAAGAATTTAATAAAAAGTTAAACAATAAAGAAATACCACCAGGAAGTATTATCGTTGCGGGTGAAAATTTTGGATGTGGTTCTTCAAGGGAACAGGCCGCGTCAACCCTGAAAGGCCATGAACTTGTCGTTATAGCAAAAAGTTTTGCAAGAATTTTTCTACAAAATGCAATAAATCTGGGTCTGAATATTATTATCTGTCCAGAGATAGATGCTGAAGAGGGTGATGATATTGAGATTCAAAATGGTTTTGTTTTTAATAAAACAAAGAATAAGAAATTTGAAATTCAGCCACTGCCAAAAACAAGACAGAGTATCATCGATGCAGGAGGTTTGATAGCTTATACAAGGAAGAGACTACTTGAAAAATCTTGAAGAATACATAGAAAAAAGTAATATATTTATAAATCAGAATATAAACTCTAAAAAAGAAGTTTTTAATTTTTTTGCTGAAGTTCTTATAAAAAGAGGAATAATCAAAGATAAAGAAAAATTTTTAAACGAACTTTTCGAAAGAGAAAAAAAAGGTTCAACTGGTATTGGTAATTATTTGGCAATTCCACATATAAGACTTAATGAAATCGATAAAATTTATGTTTTTTTGCTTATTCAAAAAAATGGGATAGATTACGATTCAATTGATGGCAAACCTGTTAAAATTATAATACTAATACTTGCACCGGAATCACTTAAGAAAGAATACCTTTTGATTCTCTCTCAAGTTGCGACTTTTTTTCATGATAAAGATATTATTGAAAAAATTCTTAAATGTAATGATTCTTCATCAGTAGTGTCAGTTTTCTTAAGAAGGGAAAAGGAAAGTTTCTTTGAAAAAAACAAGAAAACAATCTGGTTTATTTTTAGTATAATCTTTACATTTATTTTGTTTAGCATTCTTATACCAAAATTGAACATACCTGAAAATGAAATTACAAATTCACTTAATATTTTAAAATTTAACGAAAGAGAATGGATAAATAAACAGATAGTTGCTTCAGTAGTATTTTTTTCAACTGTAATAGGGACTTTATTATTCTGGCAATATCGTGTTGCTATTTCAACTATTGCTTTAGGTATTTTGCTAATATCGGGAACTATGGACCTTATTTCTGCAGTTGAATTTATGAATATTCCTACTATTCTTTTTATAATCTCTATGATGATTATTATATCTTGGCTCGAAGAAATAGGAATCTTTAATTTTTTTATTGCAAATATAATAAAAAGAATTGGTGCAAAACCAAGAATAATTTTTTTAATACTTGTTTTTATTTCTGTTATCCTTGGGGGATTAACTGGTGAAGTTACAGGTATTCTTGTAATATCAACACTTGCCTTGTCACTCTGTTCAGAACTTGGTCTTCCTTCTTTTCCTTTTATTATTAGTATAGTATTTGCTACAAATATTGGTTCTGCATTAACATTGGTTGGAAACCCAATCGGTATTTATATAGCTTTTGGAGCAAAACTTACTATAGAAGATTTCTTGAGATGGGCAACGCCTATTGCTTTATTTCTTACGTTTCTTGTAAGTTTTTTTCTGCTTATTGTATTCAGAAAAAAAATACCTTCAAAAATTCTGATTCCTGATTTCAATATTAATCCTTATGAAAATGTAAATGATAGGAAAAAATTAAAATTAGGTATAATAATCTTTTTCGTCGTTATACTATTGATTGGATTTTCAAAAAGATTTGATAATATTTTTAATCTTTTACCAAACACAATTCTCGTTGCAATACCTTTGACCTTTGCTGGTTTTATTATTTTCTATGAAAAATCATACGGAAAAATTCTTTTCAAAGAAGGAGTTGATTGGTGGACTATTATATTTTTTATGTTTCTTTTCGCAAAAGCAGCATGTCTTGAATATACTGGAGTTACAACAAAGATGGCTTTTTCTTTGTTCAACATTTCACAAAAAATATATATACCGATTTTTTCAAAAGATGTTTCTATAACAATTGTTTCCCTGATAATTATTACAATTTTTACTTCAATTGCTTCTGGTTTTGTTGATAACCTTCCAATAATTGCTGCTCTGGTTCCTATTGTAAAAACTATGCAGGCTATGGGTTTGCCACACTCTTCTATTCTCTGGTGGGGTTTACTTTTTGGCGGTTGTTTTGGTGGGAACCTTACAATGATAGGTTCGAGTGCTAATATGGTTGCAATTTCTGTTTATGAGAAATCAGAAGGTAGAACAATAGGATTTGTTAAATGGCTGAAATATGGATTACCTGTAGTTTTTATAACGATTATCTTTTCCATCTTATTATTAATATTACAGATTAAAAAGGCAGGTTAGTATGTTTAAAAAAATTGTTTCTGTTATACTCGAAAAGAAAATTTCCCAGAAAACCCTTGATATCATTTTTGAATTTGCCAGGAATAATTCAGCAAAAAATTTCTTTATTTCTCTTATCGACTCAAAAATAATAGAACAGATTTGTAGCGAGACAGGAAGAAAAAGGAAAAATGTTGAAGAAGAACAGATACAAAAAAGATACGAAGAGTTATACGAAATTGAAGAATTTTTCAAGTCAAAAGATTTGAATATAAATTTAAAAACAAAAATTTTTAATGGTTCTGAAGAAATGGGTATTATATTAAACTCATTAGAACCTGATATTGTAATATTTTGTGAGCCAAATGAAAGTGAGTTAGAAGAGATAATAAAAATTAAACTGGATATTCCATTTTTGATAATAAAATGATGATAAATATTAAACAAAAAAATAAAAAAATAGTTGACAAATCATTGATTTTTATTTATATTAAAAAAAATGTGGGGTGAGAAATGCCGAGAAAAAGATTAACAGTTGGTGTAGATATTGGTAGTTCTTTAATTAAAATTATAGCAGTGGAAGGTTTTCCCAAAAAGCCAAAAGTGGCTAAATTTGTAATGGAACATATTGAACCTCATGTGATAGTTGATGGTGAAGTTATGGATAAGGAAATAGTTGTTGACACTATCAAAAGACTGTTTGATAAAGCCGGTATTTCAGAAAACGAAATAATAGCATCTATTCCTTCGAGGGATGTAATTGTAAAAAAAATTAAGATGGCAAAAATGAAAGAATCAGAAGCAGCTGAACAGGTAAAATGGGAGGCTGAACAATACATACCATATGGAATCGAGGATGTCATCCTTGACTTTCAGATATTGAATCCTGATGTTGGTGAAAATATGATGGAGGTTCTTTTAGTTGGTGCTAAAAAAGATTCTGTTGATTCAAGACTTATGCTTTTAAGAGATGCAGGTCTGAATCCGATAGTATTTGAAATTCCTATCTTTGCTATTCAAAATATTTACGAATACAATTATGGGACGGATTCTAAATCACTGATTGGACATATTCATATTGGTGCTCAATTCACAAGTATAAGTTACGTTCAGGGAGCAATAAACCATTTCACAAGGGAAGTTACCACTGCTGTAAACACATTAATTCAGGCAATTCAAAGGGAATTAGGGGTTAACAGGGAAAGGGCTTTAAATATGATAATAGGAAAATCAACCGAAGATGTTGACCAGTTTGCATTTAAGAATGCGTTTCAGTCATTCCTTGATGATATTGCAGTAGCAATTGAAAGGGTTCTCCCATATCTTCCTGAAGGATTTGATAAACTTGACAAGATTATATTGAGTGGAGGTGGGGCTCTTATATCAAATCTTAATGATTTTCTTTACCAGAGATTTGGAATCAATGTGGAAATAATAGACCCACTTAAGAAATTTGAAATTGCCCCCAACGCCTATGAAGAAGATTTAAGAAAATTGGGACCCATAATAGCATTACCATTAGGCCTTACATTGAGAGGTGAAGGATGATAAAGGTAAATCTTATTCCAAAGGAAGAAAGAAAAAAGGTAAGAGCTAAAAGAGCAGTAGGACTTCCAAAGATTACTCTTAAAGGATGGGATTTATATGCGAGTCTTATACTTCTCTTAATTTCTATATTCCTTGTATTTTTTATAAATTTTAATTATATAAAAAAGATAAAGAAGGTAAAAAATGATATTCAGGTTGCAAAACAGGAATTGACTAAATTACAGCCTGAAGTGGAACTGGTAAATTCTCTTGAGAGCAAACAAAAACAACTCAATATCCTTATAGAACTTGTTAAAAATCTTAATTTGAATAGATCTTTAATGATACATGTTATTGATGAGATTAATAAAAATATTCCTGATTATATGTGGTTAACTGACATTAATATTGTTGCTGGAACAATAAATATTTCAGGAATTACTTTTTCAAATCTAATAGTTACACAATTTATGCAAAATCTTGAAAATTCAAATTACATATCAAACATTACTTTAATAGAAACTAAATATGTGAATATAGAGGAGCATAATTTAATGCAATTTTCAATACGTGGAAACGTCCATCCAGCAGGAGGTGGATAATGATAGGAAAAATAAGATATTCTTATATTATCATTTTGCTTGCAATTGTGATTTTTGCCCTTGGATATTTTCTTATTATTAATAAAAAGAAAGCGGAGTATTTGAAAATAAGGGGTGAATATCAGAAGGTTTCAGAAGACTTAAACAAGGCAAGGGCTGTTGCCGAGAAAAAAGATAAAGCCCTTCTTGAATATATGATTATCAAGAAAAGATGGGAAAAGGCAAATGAAATGCTACCACAAACAATAACTATGACAAACCTGTTAAATGAGATTTCAAGATATGCAGGTATGTCAGGTGTTAAAATATTATTGTTTAAACCTTCTCCAAATATTGTTGAAAAAGGCGGATACGGAGAACTGTCAATAGAAATGAGCGTCTCGGGTGGTTATCATGATATAGCAAGGTTTCTTGCAGCTTTAAATAATATGCCCAGAATAGTTAATGTTAACAGTATTTCAATAAAAACAGAAAAAGAAAAACTCACTGCTTCGATGAATCTATCCGCTTATGTGGGTTCAACAGGAGGTGTTAAAGATGAAAAAGATAAGAAAAAGCCTCATAAATAGTATCTTTGTTTTACTTTTATTATTACTTTTAAGTTGTTCTTCTAATTCTAACTTCTTTGATAGACTTGTTGATAAAACTATTTCATTTTTTTCTCCAAGATTTGATAACCCATCACTTCCTGAAAAGATGATTCTTTCTCAGGTTAATCCGGTACCAACTAATATAGACACCTTGGATTTTTCAAAGATTGATACAATAAGGGATGTTAATGAAGCCTTAAAATGGGAGATCTTTGTGTATAGCGACAGAGGAAAATCAGACCCATTTAATCCACTGGTTACAAAAGGAACTTCAGAGAAAGGTTTACAGGTGGAGGATGCCGAACTTGTTGGAACTATCTGGGGAGCTAATGGTTATATTGCACTGGTTAAAGAAATTGGTGGTTCAGGTTATGTTTTAAGAGAAGGTGATAAGGTTATTAATGGTTATGTGGAGAAGATAGATAAAAACTCAATAACTTTTAGATTACAACAATTTGAACAGGTTCAAAAAATCGTTCTTTATTTAAAATCAAAAGAGGGGGATAAATGAGAAAAACAATTCTTATTGTTTTACTTGTTATCTGTTTGTTTGGAGCAAAATTAACAGAGGTTACTATTTCAGGTAGCAACCAGACCACAATTGTCAATTTTACACTTGATGAAAAAACAAGTTATACAGATTTCACAGTTGACAATTCAATTGTTATAGATTTGCTCAATACAACCACAGATTTTGACCAGAATGTCTGGAATGTTTCTAAAGGAAAGATAAATAGCATTGAGTTTTCAACTGTTCCTTCCGCGAATATGTTAAGGATTACCATTAATGCTGCTAATGCGTTCAATTATCTTGTTTCACAATCAGACAAAAATATTACAATTGAGATAAGTACAAATACAGAGGCATTTGCACCTGTTACACTCTCAAAATCGAAAGATGTTGTCCCCGAGATAAAAGAGGAAAGGCAGTACACACCGGTAAAAACAAAACTTTCTTTGAATTATGAAAATGCAAGTCTTGAAACAGCATTAAGGGCAATTGCAGAATATGCAGGTATGAATATAATAATTGGAGATGCTGTAAAAGGATTAGTTACTGTTAAGCTTGATAATGTTTATTGGGAAGATGCTTTGAGGCTTATTCTACAGACAAAGGGTTTTGCGTATGTTATTGAAGGGAATGTGATAAGGGTTGGTAGCGGAAAAGACTTTGAGGCAGAAAGAGAATCACAGGAAATGGCATCCCCACTTGTTCAAAAGGTTATAAAATTGGAATTTGCATTTTGCGAGGATGTTGCAAAGATTATTAAAGGATTACTTACAAAAAGAGGTTCAATTGATGTGGACAAAAGGACAAACTCGGTGATTGTGAAGGATGTTGAATCCAAAATGAGAGAAGTTGAAAGTCTTGTCAGGATTCTTGATACAAAGACACCACAGGTATCAATAGAAGCAAGGATTATTGACGCCGACAAATCAGTTATTAATGACCTTGCGTTATCACTTGGAACAAATTATATGACACAACCTCAATGGAATATTGGTGGAGAGGTTTCAAGTTCACAGGCAGGAGGTCCAATAGGTGGCATATACCTGACACTTGGAACAATAAGGGATTTTGCAAAGTTAATAGGAACTCTGAAGGCACTTGAAACAAATAATAAAATTCATACAATCGCAAATCCAAGGGTTACAACTGCAAATAATCAGCAGGCTGAGGTCTTTGGAGGTAAAAAATTCTCCGCAACAGTTATTGACCAGAGGGGTAACCCGGTTGTAACATGGTTTACTGCAGGTATAAGGCTTATATGCATTCCACAGATAAATTCACTTGAGGATATTACAATGAATATAGAAATTGAATTAAGTGATGTAATAACGGAAAAATTAATCACGATGACTAATGCTTCGACAAGAGCAGTGATTAAGGACGGTGAAACACTCGTTATAGGTGGGTTTATACAGCAAACTGAGACAGAAAGGATTGAAGGTATACCTATTCTAAAAAACCTGCCGTTAATAGGTTTCATGTTTAGAAGGACATATAAAGAAACAAGGGATAGAGAGGTTTTGATATTCCTAACACCCCATATTATTAAAGATATTTATTAATATTTAGTTTTTTAAGTTTTCTATAAAGTGTTGAAGGATGAACACCGAGTTTTTTTGATGCTTTAGTAATATTTCCTTTACACTCTTCAAGTGTTTTTAAAATAGTATTTTTCTCTATTTCGGACAGATTGCTCGTTTCTTTTTTATTATCCTGCTCAATCTTTGTGAGGTATTTTTTTATTATCTCAGTGTTTATGGTTTCTTCTTTTTCAAGAACGAGGATTCTCTCTATCAGGTTTTCAAGTTCTCTGACATTCCCCGGCCAATTATAATCAAGCAACAATTTTAAAGCATTTTTATCAAACTTTTTAGGTTTAATATTAAACCTTGTAGATATTTTATTCATAAAATATTCAATTAGAACTGGAATATCTTCAATCCGGTCTCTTAATGGCGGTATACGAATCGGAATTACATTTAATCTGTAATAAAGGTCTTCTCTGAAATTACCCTTTTTAACTTCTTCTTCAATTTCTCTGTTTGTTGCAGCAATAATCCTGACATCTACTTTTTCAGTCTTAGTTCCCCCAAGAGGGATATACTCAAAAGTTTCTATTACCCTTAGAAGTTTAGGTTGAAGTAATAATGGTAACTCAGTTATTTCGTCAAGAAATACAGTTCCTTTATCAGCAAGTTTGAATACACCATCTTTGTCAGAAACAGCCCCTGTAAATGCACCTCTCTTGTATCCAAACAGTTCACTTTCGAGGAGGTTTTCAGGAATTGACGCACAATTTATCGGAATGAATCTTCCAGGTCTTGAAGACTGATAGTGTATAAGTTGTGCTACAAGTTCTTTTCCAGAACCACTTTCTCCGGTTATTAGAACGTTCGTATTCAGTGATGCAACTTTTTTTATTATTTCTTTGACATTTTCTATTGCTTCGCTTTTACCGACAATATTCAGTTCTTTAAGTTTTTCTGTCTTTAAAGAACTGACTTCTATCTGGAGTTCCCTCTTTTTAATTGCATTCTCAATCCTGAATATTAGTTCTTCAAGGTCAAATGGCTTTACGAGATAATCCGATGCTCCACCCCGTAATGCTTCTATAGCACTTTCAAATGATGAATATGCAGTTATTAAAATAAATATAACATTTGGTTCTATCTTTTTTATTTCCTTTAATAGTTGTAATCCTGTCATCTTTTGCATTTTAATATCTGATATAACCACATCAGTTTTTTCATCTTTGAATATTTTTAATCCGGTATCAGGGTCGTATGCTGCAAAAACCTTATATCCTTCATTTTCCATCCCGATTTTTAAAATATCTACTAAACTTCTTTCATCATCAATAATCAATACAGTAGGTTTTATCATAACTCTATTCTGAATACAGTCTTACCTTTCTTTGATTTGAAACTTACATTCCCATTGTGTAATTCGACAATCTTTTTAACAATTGCTAAACCAAATCCTGCACCTTCTTTCCTTGTTGTAAAAAAAGGCTGGAATATGTTATTTTTTAGATTTTCAGGTATACCTTCACCATTATCTTCAACTTCTATTATTGTTTTTTTATCCTCAAAAGCTCTAATTGTTATTATTCCTTTTCCTTTGATTGCCTTGAAAGAATTATCAATAAGGTTTGAAATAACACTTTTAAATCTTTCCGGATCTACATTTATCTTGATATCTTCACATTTTAGGATAATTTTCACATCTTTTCTAAAAGATGGATGAAATCTTATAGAATTTATAACTTCTTTAAGTAAATCTTTTAATTTAACTTCTTTTATTTCAAGTTTTATATCTTTCGAATAAGTCAAAAAGTCTTTTATCAAGTCTTCTATTCTATCACTTTCAAGAATAATGTAGTTCCATAATTTTTCCTTTTCTTTTTTATTGAGATTATTATCATTCTGTAATAGAGATATTGCATTCCTGATAGACATAAAAGGATTTCTAAGTTCATGAGCAATATCAGCAGCAAATTTTCCTATGGTTGCCATTCTGTCGTATAATATAATTTTTTTTGTGAGTTCTTTTTTTTCAGTAATATCAGTTATTATAAAAACTTTTCCCTTACCTTCTTCAATTTGATAATATGTTAATGAATATGTTTTACTATTTAATTCAAATTCGACTTCTTTTCCGGTTTCCATTACATTCAAAATGGATTTTTTTAAGATATTAGAGTTATTTGTATCTAAAAGATTCATTCCTTCTTTTAAAGAAAAAATATCTCTTGCCCATCTGTTTAATGATAAAATATTGTTGTCTAAATCAGTTGTAATTATACCTATTTTTATAGAGTTTAGAATATCTTCTGTCTTTATCTTTATTCTTTTAATTTCCTTCCTTAATCTTTCGCTCAGAAATACAGATATTGAAGATACAAGGAAGAAAAGAAAAATATAAATTGAAGTTTCAATTATTAAATCAAGCCTTGGTTTTTGAACTATATTAACAAATGATAACATTTCGGGATATATTAAGTCCTTTCCAAAAATTACAATACATAATAAGATACTTATTATTGTTGTCATAAGATATGTTTTCCCAAGCGAAAGATTAAAAGATGTTATCAATATCAAAATAAAATAAAAAGGAAGAAATGGAGATTCTGGTCCACCTGTTATAATGCAGAAAAAACTGAAAATTAAACTTTCTCTAATTAAAAGAAATATGCTGATTTCCCTAAGGTAAATAATATTTAAGATAGAATCCAAAAGGTTAAATCCGATAAAAATGAATATCGGGATGAATGAAATCCTATCACCCTTCAGAATAAAATAAATAAAAAATAGAAAAAAATAATAGAAAAAATTTCTTGAAATTATGTAAAAAAGAACTTTTTTTCTCATTAACCGCCTATAAATTCAGTGGCGAGTTTAAATATAGGAAGATACATTGCCATTAACATACCACCTACAACAACACCCAAAACTATCATTATTATTGGCTCCATTGCTGCCATCAGGTTCCCAACTGCCTGGTCTACTTCAGCATCATAGAAATCAGCAACCTTATTCAACATTTCATCAAGACCGCCAGTTTGCTCACCAATAGTTATCATCTGAACAACCATAGGTGGGAATAGACCTTTTTCTTTAGATAATGGAGTTGCAACTGATTCACCTTGTGCAATAGATGCCCTTGAACGTAAAATTGCCTTTTCTATTACCTTATTACCTGAAGTCTTGGCTGTTATTTCAAGTGCTTCAAGAATGTTTACACCACTTGAAAGAAGTGTCGCAAGGGTTCTTGAGAATCTTGTGAGAGACTGTTTTTTTATAAGGTCTCCAAATATGGGAACTTTTAACATAAAACCATCAATAACAAAATGTCCATTCTCAGTCCTGTAATATATTCTGAAAACAATAGCTGCTGCAATTGCGGCAATGATCATATAGATAATATATTTCTTCAAAAAGTTACTCATATTTATAACAATCTGCGTTGGAAGAGGGAGTTTGGAACCCAGACCAGTATACATAGCAGCAAATACAGGAATAACCACTGTTAACATAAGAACGACTGCAACAACCATAACAACAGATATCATTGCAGGATAAATCATAGCCCCTTTTATCTTTCTTATAATCTCAGCATTCTTTTCAAGATATGTGGCAAGCCTATTGAGAATCACATCAAGTGCACCACCACTCTCACCGGCTGCGACCATATTCACATAAAGATCACTGAATATAGCCTTATGTTTTTTTAAGGAATCTGCAAGTGTTGAACCACCTTCAACATCTGTAATAACCTGCCTTAAAACGTTCTTAAATGTAGCTTTTGTAACCTGTTGCTCCTGAATTTCAAGACATTTTATAAGAGGTAAACCTGCATTGATCATAGTTGCAAATTGTCTTGTGAAGATTGATAAGTCTCTTAATCCAACCCCTTTTCCAAAAGGTAAAGTTAATTCTTTGGGCTTTGGTTTTACAGAGGTCGGGACAATTTTTCTTTCCCTTAATATATTGTGAACTTCTTGAGGGTTTGCTGCAACTATTTCACCTGTCTGGATTATTCCTGATGCAGTTTTACCTTTCCAAACATAAATAGGCATTTATCCCCCTTTTTTATTTTACTATCATAGATTTTTGTTCAATCATCTTTTCAAGTTCTTCTGGATTTCTCGAATAAGAAATTGCATCTTCCAGTGAAATCTGTCTTGAACTATATAACTGGTATAAAGACTGATTCATTGTTATCATTCCATATTTCTGCCCTGCTTGCATACTTGAATAAATTTGATGTAATTTATTATCCCTTATCAATGCTTTTATTGCAGGTGTTCCTATAAGTATTTCAAGACATAACGCCCTTCCACCTGTAAGTTTAGGAATCAGTGATTGTGTAATAACAGCAAGAATAACAAAGGCAAGCTGTGCCCTGACCTGTGATTGTCTATTTGTAGGAAATATATCTATTATCCTTGATATTGATTCAGCTGCTGAGTTTGTATGGAGTGTCGCAAGTGTTAAATGTCCTGTTTCTGCAATCGTTAATGCTGCTTCGGTTGTTTCAAGGTCTCTCATCTCACCAACCATAACTACATCAGGGTCTTGCCTTAAGACGTATTTCAATGCTTTTTGGAACGAATATGTATCTGAACCAACCTGTCTCTGGTTAACTATAGAAAGTTTGTGTTTGAACAGATACTCAATAGGGTCTTCGATAGTAACAATATGACATTTTCTTTCATTGCTTATTTTATCAATCATTGCTGCAAGTGTTGTTGATTTTCCACAACCTGTTGGCCCAGTTACAAGTATTAATCCTTTCTGTTTAGTAGTAAGGTCTGCAACAACCGGGGGAAGACCAAGTTCTCTGAAAGTCCTAATTTTAAATGGAATAGTTCTTATAGCCATTGCAACCTGTCCTCTTTGATAGAAAACATTTCCTCTGAATCTTGAAAGTCCTGGAATACCAAAACTCAAGTCAAGTTCCTTCTCGGTCTCAAATTTTTTCTTTTGCTCATCATTTAATATACTATAAACAAGTTTTTTTACATCTTCGGGTGTGAAAGGTTCATAATTCCCTGGAACAAGTTGTCCGTCAATTCTGAAGACAGGTGGAGCTGCAACTGTTAAATGCAAATCACTTGCATTTCTTCTCACCATTTCTTCAAGCAGATCCTTTATATTATTTACAGCCATACTCCTCCCTTTTTATGATTTTATAATTTAAATATAAATTAAAAATGTGGTAATGTCAAGTCTTTTTTTGTTAATTTATCTCCTTGACATACAAA
>CBFGJG010000045.1:0-14899 GCA_965649055.1 Caldifarciminota bacterium | reverse complement strand
TACCGGAAAATGGGAGAAAGCGACAGTAAAACCTGTTAAAAGGCAGATGACTTTAAATGTTTCAACAGATTACACAGGCGGGCATAGGGCAAAAGGACGTATATGTGTTTATTGGTATAAGAATGGACAGATTGTTGGCTCAAGATGCACAGAAGATTTTTCGTTTAGATGTTTAATTAGTCCGGAACCAGAAAACTTTAGAGTAACTTTATTAGAGAATGGATGTGGAGAATGTGAGAATGAAGTTTCACCATTCAAAGATGGGTTAATCTTTTCATTATTTGATGAGATTGGGAGACCATTGATAAAATATAAAGGGAAAAAAGAGATAGAAAATTATTTAAGAACAAAGGAAGGGATATATTTTTTGAGAATAGAATATCCAGAACCAAGAAAGGTCTCAAAGATAATGGTTTTAGGGGGTGAAGTTATTACACAGAATAAATGGAAAAATATAGTTAGATAGGATTAAAACATTTTCTTCCACCGAAAGGGAAGACATAAAGGTAAGACTTTCCACCATGTGCATGATCTTTTCCAAAATCTAAAAATATTAAACTTGACATTAGAAAATTCAATAGTATATTTTAATAAAACTAATTATTTAAAATTCAAAAAAAATTATGAGAAATAAAATAGAAAATCAAAAACTAAATCTTTTTGAAAATAAAAATGAAAAGGAAAAAAATATTAATCAATTATTGGATAAATTTTTTATTAAGGATATGAAGGATTGGATAAATGTTAATGCAGATCTAATAATCACAGACCCCCCATTTGGTATAGAATTTAGTGGAAAAAATACTAACTATCATAGAAATGTAGAGAATGTTGTGGATGGTTATATAGAATGGAATCTTACTGAATATGGTAATAAAATCAGAGAATTGTTAAATAGCATTATTAGAAATTTAAAAGAGAATGGACAAGCTCTTATTTTTTCTGGATGGAATAATAGCAATATTATTCATAACGAAATAATAAAATTTAAAGAAGTAAAATTAAGAGGAAAGTTATACTGGGTTTATAATTTTGCACCTGTTTGTAGAAAGAAAACCTCCCATAATGTATATGAAATATACTGGATCACGAAGACAGAAAAATGGACATTCAATAATAGATGTGAAACAGAACATTGTCAAAGCGGTGAGCCAAATCTTTCAACATTAATTTTTAAAAGGGATTACAAGGTGAATATGCCTAAATATCCAACACGATTGCCATTTAAATTACTACAATGCCTGTTAGAACACTTTTCTAATGAAAATGATTTAATTTTTGACCCACTTTGTGGGAGTGGAATGGTAGGTGTAGTTTCATATATGTTAAAAAGAAACTTTATTATTGGAGACCTAAATCCTAACGGCAAAGTCGTTTTTAAACACTTATTGGAATATTACCTTTTCAATAAAGAAATTAATGAAGAGTTGAAATTTAATTTATGGCGAAAGAATAACGCTATTATATAATATGAACAAAAATAAATTTTTAAATCTATCAGTGGAAATTTCTGAAAGACTTTTAAAAATTAAGAAAAGATGGGATGGTAAAGAATCTATTTTAGAGATGAAAAATGCCAATTTTAACCAATGGAAGCAAATGGAATGGATAGGGTTTTATTTCCAATTTCTATGTGAGAATCTTTTAAGAGAAATTATGAAATTTCCGGGACCAAAATTTGGAAATGTAAAATTTGATGGGTTTAAAGAAGTTCCTTGGGATTTTAAATCACATGCTATTAATACAAGTAGTCATCAGATTATAGTTAATGATAGCGAAGCTACGGCAACTGCAATAAAAAAATATGGTTGCGTTGGCTTAATTCTTGCTATGGGAAAAGTAGAATACAATGATGAACGAAGGAGTTTCCAGAAATGGCATGAAAAGTTAAAAGGTGGCAAATCAAAATATGAGTTAGAAAGGATTAAAAGAGGCGCTTGGTCAAGATTGAGAAAAGTAGAATTTAATTTAAAACAGATTTCCTTTATTAAGATAGATGACAAGTTATTAATAAAATGCGGTTCATTTCAGAGAGATTTCAGAAACGCAGATGGTAAACCAAGAAGAGAAAAGGTATTAATTGATTTAGAAAAATTAGACGAAGAGATAATATATTTTCTCGATTTTGACAATTAAATTCATTACCCACTCACCATAAGAAATCAATTTTTCATTCACCCCTTGACAAATCAAAAAATCTTTATAAATTATATATGTAAACAAATGTTTACAGGGAGGATTTATGGAGACGAGGAAAAGGGTATATGGGTTTATAAAGGGTTTTTATGAGAAAAACAGGATTCCACCTACAATAAGGGAAATTGCAAAATCCCTTGGTTTTTCAAGTACAAAGGCTGTTAAGGTTCATATTGATAATCTTGTGAAAGAAGGGCTTATTAAAAAAGAAAAGGGAAAGGCAAGGGGGATTTATCCTGTTTTGGTCGGTTTACCTGTCCTTGGCAGGGTTCCTGCTGGTAAGCCTTTATTAAGTTATGAGAATATTGAAGGTTATATTGATATTTCATCTTTTGAAGGTTGCTTTCTTTTGAAGGTTACAGGTGATAGTATGATAAAAGCACATATTCAGGATGGTGATTATGTGATTGTGAAGCCACAGGAAAATGCAGAACCGGGTGATATTGTTGTTGCAAGGTTAAATGATGAATTCACGGTTAAAAGATTAAAACTTAAAAATGGAAGATATGTTTTATCTCCCGAGAACGATAAATACAAGGATATAGAAGGGGATTTTGAGATAATAGGTAAGGTGAAGGGTGTTATAAGGAAGTTTATATGATAATGTTCTGTGATATAGATGCATTCTTTGCTCAGGCAGAGGTTTTAAAAGATAGTAAACTTAAAGGAAAACCTGTTATCGTTGGTGGTGATGGGAAATCGAGGGGTGTTGTTGCATCCTGTACTTATGAGGCAAGAAAATATGGTGTTCATTCAGGTATGCCTTTATTCCTTGCAAGAAAGATATGCCCTGATTGCATATTTCTTTCTGGTGATTTCAGATGGTATTCGGAACTTTCTGAAAGATTCCATAATGTACTTATGTCGTTCTCGCCCGATGTTTATATAGCATCAATAGATGAGGCATATCTTAATATTGATGGTCTTAATAGGCTTTTTGGTGAACCTTTAACATTCGGTAAGAATGTGAAGGAGAAAGTGAAAGATAAAACAGGTTTAAGTATAACTATCGGTATAGGAATCACAAAGATGATAGCAAAGATGGCTGCTTCAACTGTAAAACCTGATGGGCTTATTCATATAAAGAAAGAAGAAACTATGGATTTTCTTGAAGATTTTCCTTTATCAAAGATAAAGGGATTTGGTAATGAGAATATTCAAAGGTTGAAAAATATGGGTATAAACTATTTGGGGGAACTATTTAAACTTGAGAAATCAGTTATATCATCAATCATTGACAGGAATGGAATCAATGTGATTGAGAGCATATTTGATGATGGTTTTAAGATAGAATACAAAAGGAAATCAATAGGTCGTGAGACAACACTTTATAAAGATACAGCAGATATAGATTATCTTCTACCAATTCTTTATTACCTGATTGAAAGGTCTCTGAAGGAATTGAGGGAAGAGAAACTGTTTACGGGAAGGGTGGTTGTGAAGGTAAGGTTTTCTGATTTTAGAACAATAACAAAAGGTTCTCGTATAAAACCAACAGATTTATCAAAAGATATATTCCCTGTTGCGAAGGAATTGCTTAAAAGTATGGTCACAAGGTTTGTTCGTCTTATTGGGGTAAGGTTTGAGGAGCTGACGAATACAAGACCAATATTTATGGACGAAAAGAAGGAAAAATTAGAAGAAGCGATATATAAGGTTCGTGAAAAATTCGGTTTCAATGCGATACATCCTTTGATTATCTCAAATATGAAGAATATATATGAAGAGGATGATGGGATATTCAAACTACATACCCCTTCGTGTTCACACTGAATACGGAGCTGGTTCTTCAAGCTGTGAAGAATACGCAGTTCGGATTTCAGAGATAGGTTCATATGCGATTGGTATTGTTGACAATAATTTCTATGGTGCCTGTGATTTTTATAGTTTTTTTAAAGATAAAGGTTTTAAACTAATTACAGGTGCTGAGGTAGAAAAACCATTTAAATGTATTGTCTACTTTGAAAACGAGAAAGGATATATAAATTATTCGAGACTACTTTCGGATAAGGATTTTGAGAAAGAAGGCCTTATCTTTATTGTCTTTGATATAAGAAATTATGAGAAACTGAATAATGAAAATGTCCCTGTTTATTATGGTGTTGAGCATCCTGATAGTTTCTATCCGGAAGGTGTTAAGATAATTGCAGTCCCGAAGATCCTGTATGCAAGGAAAGAAGATATATACATTCATTCAATAATAGATTCAATAAGACAAAAAAGGATTTTTAAGGTATTGAATATTGATAATCATCTTAAGGCAAATGAAGAGATGAGAAGATTTCCGGAAGATTCATTAAGAAACACATTTGAACTGGCAGAAAGGATAAATTTTTCACCATTTGAAAAACCTTTGGTATTTTTATCATCAGAAAAGGATAATGAAGAACTTTATGACTTCATAAAAGGCAAGAATCTAAAAGATGAAGAGTTAAAAAGGGCAGAGTATGAGTTTAAGATAATAAGAGAAAAAAATATATCAGGTTATTTTATTTTGGTCAAAAATCTATCTGATTTCCTGACCGAAAAAAACATAATGTCAAATGTCCGTGGTTCAGCAGCAGGTTCTTTTATACTTTATCTTTTTGGTATTTCCAGGGTGAATCCGGTAAGGTTTAAAATCCCATTTGAAAGATTTTTAAATACTGGCAGGGATGACCTTCCTGATATTGATATAGATGTTGATTTTAGAAGAAGGGATGAAGTCTTTGAGTTTATAAAAAGAATGAAGGGTAAAGAATTCTGTGGATTTGTATCTGTGGTTAACAGATTTGAATTACGTTCATCTATAAGGATGATAGAAAGGATAATAGGTTTTCCACCATCAATTTTAGGGAATAAAGAAATACTCGATCAAGAGATAAAAGAACTTTCCTTAAGGATTGTTGGTAAACCTTCTTACATTTCAAGGCATCCATCTGCAATCGCATTGTCAGATAAAAAGGTATATGAAAGGATTCCTGTAAGGGAAGAAGATGGATTTTATGTGTTGAATGGTGATAAAGATGCTGTTGAGAAGATGGGATTTATAAAACTTGATATACTTGGTGTCCGTGGTTTTTCTGCATTGATAAATCTGAAGAAGACAGATGATATATATGATGAGAATGTTTTTAATGCGATATCAGAAGGTAAGACAATAGGTGCATTCCAGATAGAAAGTCCACCAATGAGGCAGCTCCTTATGAAGATGAAACCTGAAACGATTGAGGAACTTGGTATTGCACTTGCATTGATAAGACCTGGTGCAAAGGATGGTGGATACAAGGAACATTATCTTTTAAGAAGACTTAATAAGGAAGAGGTAAGATATCCTGAAATACTGAAAGATACACTATCAGAGACCCTTGGTGTTTTTATCTATCAGGAACAGGCTATCGAAACATTGAAGGTATTTGCAGGTTTTACTGATAATGAGGCAGAAAGATATAGAAGGATTCTAACAAAGGAAAGAGGCAAAGAAACAGAGAAACTGAAAGGGATATTCTTTGAGAGGGCAAAAAAACTCGGGAGGGAAAATATAGAAGAAGTCTGGGAAAGATTGGAGAATTTCACAAGGTATGGATTTAATAAGGCACACAGCATAAGTTATGCATATCTTGCGTATCTTTCAATGTTTTCAAAAATTTATACACCACTTGAATTCTTTAAAGGTGTTTTAAATGGTGGAGGTGGATACTATCCTTATTTTGCGATAATAGAGGAAGCAAGGAGATGCGGAATAGATGTTATTCTTCCGGATATAAATGAGAGTGAGTGGGGATTCAAGATAAAAGATAATAAACTTCTTACAGGTCTTGGTTTTATCAAATTCATTAAAGAGAATACATATAAAAAAATAGCCTATTCAAGACCATTCAGGGATTTCTGTGATTTCTTAAAGAAGGTGAATCCAGATGAAAGGGAATGTGAATACATTATAAAATCAGGTGCTTTTGATAGTTTTAATATTTCAAGGGAGGAGATGTTCTCTCTGCTTTATACAGGTAAAAAATTTAAGGGTGAATTAAAGAACGATTATTTTTTGCAGGAAATGGAAGCATTAGCATTTTCAAGGTATCATCCTGTTTTAAATATCGAAAGGAATATGAGGATAATTGATATAGAAGATGATGTTCAGGTCTATGGAAGGGTTATAGGGATGAGGGTTATATATACAATGAACGGTAAAAAGATGTGTTTTCTAACAATAGACGATGAGACAGGTGTTATTGAAGTTGTTTTATTCCCGTATATCCTTGAAGGTCTGAATATCAATATAGGTGATATTGTTTTTGTCAAAGGTTTTTATGAAAGGGATAATTTTTCAGTAAGATGCGAAGAGGTTAGTCCTTTTCGGTATGAATATTATGGTAGCCACAGACTTAGCCTGCGTAAAGATAGCGCAACCTAAAGGTTACGGTTACCGAATATTTGAATATTATCAAGATAGATTGATTTTTCTAATTTCTCTTAAAATTTCATCTTCATCGATATTCTTCAATCTTCCTTTCTCAAGGACTATCTTTCCATCTATAATTACATAATCGACCTCATGATTATATCCTGTGAATACAATCGCAGATATAGGGTCAGATAAAGCACCTGCATATTGCAGTTTATCCAGATTTATAATAACTAAATCAGCACCTTTCCCTTCTTCAATACTTCCAAGCATTTTATAACCAAGTATATCAGCACCATTCCTTGTAGCAAATGTTAATGCCTCCCTTGCCGTTATTGCATCTGCACCGTATCTAACCCTCTGTAATAATAAACAGTTCCTCACTTCACCGAGCATATCAGATGAATCATTTGATGAAGAGCCATCCACACCTAAACCCACTTTAATTTTCTTATCCTTCATTTCTTTTATCCTTGCTATACCTGAACCAAGCCTCATATTTGAGGTTGGGCAATGGATAATATTTGATTTGCTTTTTTTGATTATTCTTAAATCACCTTCATTAAGATATATACTATGAACAAGAGATACATCTTCACCAAGGAATCCTATATCTTCCATAAATTCTGTGGGTGTTCTTTTATATTCTTTTTTACAATATAAAACCTCATCCATTGTCTCTGCAAGATGTGTATGAAGTTTGACCTTATATTTCCTTGCTATCTTTAATGTTTCCTTCATCAAATCATCTGAAACGCTGAAAGGACTGCATGGCCCAACAAGAATCTTACACATAGATAAAGGTTCATTATTATGATATTTCTCAATCGAATATAGTATATCTTTAATTATGGTATCTTTATCCTGAACAACATTATCAGGTGGAAGACCACCTTTTGATTTTCCTTTATCCATAAAACCTCTTATAGGGTTAAATCTCATTCCTATCTTCCTTGCAGCTTCTATCTGTATACCAACTACATTCCCCTTTATTGTGTCAGGATAGAGGTAATGGTGGTCAACTGTGGTTGTTGCACCTGTTTTTATAAGTTCAGCCATTGCACATATACTTGACCAGTAGATTGCATCTTCATCAATCTTTGCCCACACCGGGTATAAAGTGGTTAACCAGTCGAATAATTTTGCATCCTGTGTTTCCTTTAAATTCCGTGTTAAGATTTGTATGAAATGATGATGTAGATTGAACATACCTGGAATAACAAGGGAGTTTGAACAATCTATCACTTCACAATCCTTTACAGCTATATTTTTTTCTATCTTTTTTATAATATTCCCTTCAATTAATATATCATATCCTTTTAATTCTTCCATTTTTTCATTGAAAGTTCCTATTATATAACAATTTTTTAATTTAATCATAATTTCCCTTTTTTAATGTTTCTATTAAATCTTCAATATTTGCGGATATATATTTCATAGAAAATTCTTCAAATATCTTCAATGCAGATTGAAAATGTTTTATAGCAAGCTTCTTATCAATATTGAAATAACACAAACCAAGATAATTATGGGCGAAAGCCTTCCATACTTTATTCTTTGTTAATTTGAAGACAAATTTAAAATTTTCTATCGCTTTATCAATCTCACCAAATTCGTAGAAATATATACCTTTAACATAAAAGAATCTATATTCATAATTTAAACTTTCTATTTTCTTTATCCTGAATTGTAAATTTGTAAGGCATTTTTTTGCATTTTCTTTATCTTTAAGATGAGAATATATCTCAAGAAGTTTTATATTAATTAATATTATACCGATTGTGTTTTTTATTAACCTCGAGATTGTCAGTGCTTCGAGTGCCACATCCTTAGCCTTTTTGTAATCCTTTAATATCATGTATATATCAATCAGTCCACCGAGGCTCAACGCCTTTCCAAGGAAATCTCCATGCAATGTCTTTATCTCAATACTTTTTTCAAATAGCATTTCCGCTTCATTCAGATATCCAAGGTCTTTCATTATCCTTGCAACATAATCGTATATATGTGATCTTTCAACTTCTATCTTGAAATTCTCAATCGTTTCTTCTCCAAGTGATTCAAATTTTATTATTCTTTTTTCAAGGTTAATTTGATAATCAAGCATTTTCTGTTCAAGCATTCTATAAAGTTCAAGTGCTTCCTGCGGATTTCCTTTTCTATGTAAATATATTATTTTATGCTTTATAGTCCTTAAATACTGGTCAAATGGTAATTCTTCATTTATAGCCTTTTCAACATATTTATTCATCATTTCCATATTATCCTGATAATAATAGCTTGAAGATAGTTCAACATAATAGTTTTTAAGATATGGATTATCTTTTTTCAAACCTTTTTTAAGATAGAAAATCGCGTTATCAAAATCCCTCCATCTGTTGTATATCTCTGAAATTCTTAAATATGCAAGATAAATCTTTTCTCTTTCTTTTAATTTTTCAATTGCTTTTTTGTATTCTTTCAGTGAATCTTCGAATCTCTGTATAGCCATATAATATTCACCACGGGCAAAGAAAATCTGTCCTTCATTGTAACAGGAGATGAATGCATCAACAACTTTTTTATCAAAAAGTTTCCCTGCATTTCTCTTTAAAAAGTTAAGTGTCTCTTTATCTGAATATGACCTTCTTCTATAAACCCTTTTTGATGTCATTGCGTCAAAGACATCTGCAACTGTTATAATCCTTGAAAGAAGAGGTATTTTTTCACCTGATATAGATAGTGGATAACCTGAACCATCGTAGAATTCATGATGGCTCATTATGACATTTTTCACCTCTTCAAGGAATGGGATATCTCCTATTATTTCAATAGAGTAGATTGGATGTCTGTAAATCTCAAGCCTTTCATCTGCTGTTAATGTGCCTGGTTTTTTTAGAATCTCATCAATTATCTTTATCTTCCCAATATCATGAAGTTCAGAAGCAAACGATAATATTGTCATATTTTTCTTATCAAGTTTAATTTTCTCACCTATTAAAAGGGAATATAGTTTAACCCTGATGGAATGACCTTTCGTATACTGGTCTTTTGCATCAACTGCTTCTGAAAGCAGTTTCAAAGCACTGAAAAGAAAACTCTGTGACCTTAAAAAGTTTTTTTCCTCATTCATTCAATTCCCTCTTCATAATATCCCTTATAAATTTGTTATTTTCTTTTATATAATAATTACCAAATAAATTTCTTGCAATATTTTTTTCGGAATAATAAAGCCCCAATGCTGCAAAATATCTTACCCTATCATCTTTTTCTTCAATTGAATTCACAAGTATTCTTAATATTTCATCCACTTTATCACCATTTTTATCTTTTATAATCTTACCTGAAACATAAAGTAATTCAGGATAATTTTTATAATTTTCCTTAAGTATATCAAGAATATCAATGCTATATTTTTCAAGGGTTTGCAATGCAGTAGAACGAACGGTTGTCATATTATCTTTCAATAAAGGCAAAATAACCCTTAACGAATTTTTATCTTTTATTTCACCAAGTGCCTGTAAGGATACTATTCGAACATCTTCATTTTTACTTTTTAAAAATTCTTCAATTATTTCCCTTCCATCTTTCAATTTCCCGAGTGTTGATATATATGTCCTTAATATCTTCTCGTTATCTTTCTTCTTTATATCTTCTTTTATTATATCTGATGCTTCTTTTAATTCTGTCGCATATATAAGGTTTAATGTATTTCTTCGGACAATCCAGTCATTGCTCCTTAATGATTTAAGTATATAATCCTTTGCCTTCTCTTTATTTTTCTTTATGACTTCCTCAATAGCCCTTATTTCAAGGCTATTCTTCGTTCCAATCTTTTCCTTAAATATATATTCAAGTGCTTCTTCATTTCTTCTTATAAGTTCTGATACTGCATTGTTAACCCTTTCCTGATTCTCACCAACACCCCATTCAGATGCAATCTTGAAGATTTCATCTATCTTCATATCTTTAAAATCAGGTGAAGGAAGTTGTTTAATATATTCTTCTTTTACCTCGCTATTCTTATCCCATCCTATTCCGTATACTCCCCTTGACCATATAAAATCGTCCTTATATCTTCCTTCAGGATAAACATCATTCCCTCCAAGGTCTAAAAATATTCCAATACCTTCAAACCCTCTTCCTGTATTTACATCACCTATCCCAAAGTAGATTCCATCCATCTTTTCTGATACATTATAAACATCATTCCCTGAAGCATCGATAAATAGACCAACTGAATTGTTTAAACCTATACCAATTCCACCTGACACATAATATTTATCATTACCAGAACTATCTATTAATATACCAACAGCAAAATCGTGCCCTTCACCCATTGAAGGACCATGCCTTGATATATGAATATCATTTCCATTCTTATCATATAATAATCCATAAGAAAGGTGTATCCCGGCACCCTGCGAATACTGGATTGCATTGTAGAAATCCTCACCTTCATCATCTAAAAGGAAACCTGCTGAATACCAATATGAACACCCCTGAGCATATGTCCCTGCATTATAATAATCATTTCCGTTTTTATCATAAAGAAAGCCAATCCCACCACCATAATCAGGCCGTGAACCTATTGAATAACCCTGTGCAAAGGAAAAATACGAGTTTGGGAGTAATGGCTTATGTAAGAATAATCCACCTGATGAATAAACATCGTTTCCGTTTAAATCTATCAAAGAACCATAACCAAGCACACCTGCAAATCCCTGTGTGTATGCATATCCTCTATATGTGTCATTTCCGTCTTCATCAAATAAAAGACCTATTCCCATATAACCTGAGCCAGTATTGAACAATAGACCTTCGTATATATCATCACCTTTTTTATCAATAAGGATTCCGGAACCCAGGAAACCAGAACCCATACTGAATGAACCACATCTATAAACATCATTTCCTGATAAATCAATCAGGATATTTATACCAAGTATTGAACCAGCAGGTCCCAAAAAACCATCGTTCTTATAAAAATCATCACCTTCAAAATCTATTATCATTTTTATATTTAACAGAGAACCTGAAACTTCATAAATGTCATTTCCCCCATAGTCAACTATTAATGCATAATCACCTTTATATATATCATCACCTTTTCCGCCAAATGCGATATTACCACATTCAGTCTTTAAGACAAGTGTGGTTTCTTTTCTCATTAGAATGAATTCATTGGCAAGTTTTAATAAATCTAATGTATAAATATAGATTGAGTTCAAATCAACATTTGAAGACCAATCAATCAATGTATCAAGGCTGAATTTCATAGTTGTATCAGGTTCCTTATATTTTATTGAACCTTTGAATCTAAAAATTGTATCTTCATTGAAGAAATCAGGTGCTTCAAAGATTATTCTTGATATCTGGTATTCATCCAGATTTATTGATTTTCTCAGTTTTTTATTACAATCAATAATATTATTAATAATATATTCTATAGGTTCTTTTTTACTTAAAGAATCACTCTTTTTTATCTTTACCTTCAAATCTTCAAGACAGGAATTGAAATAATCAACATAACCATTTTTAATTACCTTTCTTTTCTTTTCACACCAATCTATTCCTTTTAACGGCTCATCCATAAATTCCTTCACGATTGGTAGATATGATTTTGTATATATATCCCATTCAAGTTTCTGGAATGAGAATAAACTATCAGTTCCAAAGATTTTCTTTATATCATTTAATTCATTGTAAAATGAGAAGATTATAAAAATCATTTTTCCCTCTCAAGTATTATCCATTTTAATGGTATCTTTGACATATTCATAACACATTCCCTGTATTCAGGATATTCTTTCACACTTATAATATTTACAATATTCTCAAATCTATCATAATAATTTATGAAGTCTTTACTTTCCTTTATCCTTGCTATGAAAGAATACCCTTCTTTCTTAAATGTTATATCATCAGGTTTTCCTTTTAACTTATATTCCTTAGGGAATATAATCTTTATGCTGTTCTCACTCCTTGAAATACTGGACAGGTAAAACGGATAATACCTGTTCTGTTTACCAACCGAATATGCTGAATAGTTAATACCCGGAATATTCAACAACATAAATTTACCCTGTATTATTCCAAGATTCTTAACCCTATAAGAAGCATCAAGCTGAACGATATTATTTAGTGTATCAAGGAATGAGAATTTATAATCCTGAATCTCCGCATCCTTAACATAATTATTTATAAATCTCCTTACAAATATATCCATCTCTTCCTTCTTTAAATTCCTGAGTTCTCTGAAATAAAGGACATCATCCCCTTTAAAACTCCATCTATCTTTTATAGTTGCATCACCATTTGAAGATAATTTAACCTCTCTTTCAAGCACTGATTTCTGTTCTTCAAGTGGAACTATATTAACATTTACCAGTTCTCCTTTTTCAACTGATAATCCTGTCGTTCCCTGGTACTGGTTCCTGATATAACCAAAGGGCATTGTCTCATAAGACAGATCATAATATTTACCATCAAGGTAAACCAAGGCACCATCAAATTGTAATAATGTAGGGACATTTTCAGCAAGAATACCGTAATCCCTGCTTCTCACTAATATTAAATCAGCAGGAAGACCTTTTGACTTCAATGCAAGATAAAATATATAATTTTTATCAAGGCTATTCGCTATTTTGTTTTTCATTATATCATTGGCATCATTAGGGAAAACATTTGACAGGAGAGAAGGAATATCAATAAATTTTATACCTTTCAGAATCTCTCCGTATATTCCAAATAAATCATTGTTTATCTTTACTTCACCTTTCATATTCGATTTAAATTTATTTGCGACTTCCTTCCAATCAGATTTCAGAGAAAAAACAATCCTTGGTAGGAAATACTGATAGGGTGGAAGATTTGGTTCTTCTATCAAAGGTGGTATTTCACTGAATTCCCATAAAAGTTCAACATTACCATTATATTTTGTTAAAACTGGCTTACCGGTATTAAAATATTCATAGTTCACATTAAATTCTTCAGGGTATATTATCTTGAATATTCCTTTTAATATTAATCCCTTATCACCCATTACTTCATCAAGTATATATGGATTTAAATCAGAGAATTTTCCTTCTATCTTCACCTTGAAATCTATGAAATTTCCCGGTAGACATTTTGTTAATGCAAATTTCATCTCGTGGATGTTTTCATACAGGGGAAATCTTGAATAGTAGGATGCATCTTCAATAGCATTATCCCTTATGTGTATAACTTCTCCCTCTTTTGTTATTGTCCTTCCGAATTCAACGGAGATATTCTCGAATTTCTTTCTGTAATAAAAAGACAGATTTCCTGCTCCCCTTCCATTCTCATCAACTATTCCCCTTATCACTCTAACTGTGTATTTATAAATTGAATCCTTATCGATAATCAGAATTCTTTCGTAATATATGTTTATGTATCCTAAACCCTGAAACTCTGATAAATCAGTTTTTATTGCTTCTTTTAATATTTTATCATCTATATCTTTTATAGTTTTCCAGTGAGAACCTTCCCTTTTCCTTCCAAAATCTATCCCGCTTATATCTTTAATTTTTATTTCTTTTTTACCTTCATAGGTTATAAAGATAATTTTATCCTTATCAATCTTTTCAACATTACATAGATATTCTTCACCATTTTTAAGATAAAGGATATCTGTAAATTCAGTCCTCTTTATATTTTTTGTGCAGGAAATAAATCCTGAAATCAAAAATATAAGAAATATCTTCTTCATATTTTCACCCCCTTTTCTTTTCAAGTATTACAGGTTTACTTATGAAATTTTTTATCTTTAGGATATTATCTCTGTATCTTTCATATTCTTCCGGAAGAATCTTTCTATCGTATCTTTTGAATGAATCTTCAAATATCAAAACATTATCTTTTATTGTGTATTTTCCTTTGTATTTCAACTTCCCTTCATCTATAGATATCTCATCAGGAACACTTAAAACCTTCACATTTGAAGGAATCTCAATATAGAATCTGTGTGTTATCATCTCAGATGTCTCATAAACAAGCGGGAAATTTCTTCTTTCAAGCACAATTTCTCTAAATGAATATCTTTGTTCTATCTCAGGCAATTTCAGTAATAAGACATCACCTGACTTTTCTATCAAATCATCCATCTTATAAATAATCCTTAATTTGAACGGGAGTGAAATATCGTTCAGGTTAAAGATATTGTAATGGATTAATTCAGCAGTGGGTGAAACAGATTTAACCATATTGAGAAAACTCATTTCTATCTCTTCTCCTTTAAGATAATCCCAGTATCCACGTATGGCAGCTTCATAATCACCTTCATAATTAGAAAGAAAATTAACTATTCCTGAAAGTTCG
>CBFGJG010000044.1:0-15281 GCA_965649055.1 Caldifarciminota bacterium | reverse complement strand
TAATCCTAAACTCCTTCGCTGTTTTTCTATATGACTTTACTTTAAAATAATACATAACTATCTCCTTCCTATAATCATATAAAATTTCCTTGTCTTTTAACTTATTATTTGCTAATATATTATAAGTCATGGGTAACTCCTTTTTTAGAGTTATTATTAACTCTAAAATTGGTTTTTGCAACTCCTTTGAGGATTGCCCTCCCCAGGGCAATCCTCTCTTCATTCATTACCCCTATCTTCACTATCTTAACTGTACCACCATGTGCATGAACTTTTCCATTTATTTTTATTTTAATTCTTGACTTTTTTTAAATAAAACTATATATCTATGAAAAAGGAGATGATTATGTTTAAAAGAGTTTCTGTGTTTTTTTTATTTTGTTTAATCCTTAATGGTGAAAGTATAGTTAGTGTAAGAATAGGTAAAGACAGACTTGAACCATTATTTAAAAGAAATCTTCATATTGTATGTGAACTTGAAAATTATGCAATCATAACAGCCGATGGAAAACTTCAAAATCTTCAAGGACTTGAATACAGAATTCTTGAAGAAAAGAGAGACGAAAGATACTACCTCGTCAGGGTTCTTGATAAAAATATTGATTTATCAGGCTATGGAAGGATTCTATTAAAAGATAATGACATATACTTCATAGCAACTAATGAAGATGGTTTCTTTAATCTTAAAAAAGAAAGAGTATTTATTAGATATATAACTTTTGAACCAATTGTGAAAAGAGATATAAGATTTGACAGAAAATTTCAGTATAATCCAGTTATTCAGGAAATTGTAAATAATGTTAATCCAGATAGTGTCCTGAGTTTTGTCCGTAGATTACAGAATTTTAAATCAAGGTTTTCAACATATGATTCCACATTTTATGCTGCTTTATGGATAGGTTCAAAACTATATGAATACGGCTGTGATACTGTAATATATCAAACACATACTTCCGGACATGCACCAAATGTAATAGGAATAAAATATGGAACATTATATCCTTCAAATCGGTATTCCATAATATCAAGCCATTTTGATGCATATTCCAATCAGATACCAACATTTGTCCCGGGTGCAGATGATAACGCAAGTGGAACAGCAGGTGTCATTGAATGTGCAAGGGTTTTGAAGGATTACAGATTTGAATACACGATAAAATTCATTGCATTTTCAGGTGAAGAATTTGGTCTATTTGGGAGTGAATATTATGCCCAGTTAGCCAATCAAACAGGGGATAGTATCCTTGGGGTTGTAAATGCTGATATGATTGGATATGTAGATCATCTTCCGGAATCTGTTGATGTTGTTACAAACAATGCCTCAATACCATTTGCTGACTATTTCATTGAATGTGCAAACAATTATACGACATTAAAAACATTAAAATATGTTAGTAACTGGGCTTCTTGGTCTGACCATGCACCTTTCTGGGATTATGGATACAATGCATTCTGCCTAATAGAAGACGAGAATGTTCCAAATCCCTTTTATCATACAATCGGTGATACCATAGGTGGCGGATATAACAACAATTTATTCGCTACAGAAGTTATAAAAGGAGAAGTTGCTACAATTGCTTCGTTATCCGTAATTTCAAGGGCACCTGATTCACCAAATCCGCCATCTCTTTTAAGCCCATTTGATTGTGCTAATATACCAGATATAAAACCTGTTTTAGTCTTCACATCATCTGACCCTGATAATGATCGTTTGGTTTATAGAATATTATTGGATGAAGAACCTGATTTTAGTTCACCGGAAATAATCGAAACACCTCTTTATGAGAGTAATGATACTGTTTCTTTCCAGATACCAAATTCTTTAAATTCAGGAAACACTTATTACTGGAAAGTCATATGCAAAGACCCTGAAGGTTCAAATTTTTGGTCTGATTATTCTGACAGATATTCATTCACTATAAGCAACAATATACCTGATTTTACCTGTTCTTTCTTTTTGGGTTGTTCAACACAATTTAAAAATAGTGATTTAAACGGGCTAAAGATTTATGATAACAAAATATACCTTGATAGTATATCATACATACACGATACATTACTATATGAAGATTTTGAATCAGGGATACCTTCTGATTGGGCTATAAATGATGGGAATGGTGATAATGTTGAATGGGAAGTAGGAACAAATAATTATTTATTGTATTTTATTCCACCATCATATGGAAACCAATATGCATATTATTGTGATAGAAATGCTGGTAATTATGTGCTAAATACAGCTGAAGAAATAATATCACCCAAAATATATATTCCACAGGGTGGGATAAGCGTTTGTATCTCATATGGATATGGGATAAGGATAAACCAGGAAGGTGAGAAGATGCAATTAAAATACAGGAGATTCACAACTACCTGGTTAACATGGATAATAAATTATACACATAATATTTCTTCTTCAGGTGAAAGAACCACAGAAATAAATTTATCAATCACATCTATGGAATCATTACAGGTAAAATGGACATATACAGACCAAAGTTCCTCAAATCACTATGGATATACCTGTGCAATTGATAATCCGACTATCTATCTAAAGATACCTACCTTTATAACAAATGGTGTATTGACAACAGGTGAGATCAGTTTCTATAGACTGAATTACATTTATCCAAGGGATAACTGGGGCGATATCATTATTCGTAAGTTATCAGCGGAAGATTCTATAGGTATACAGGTTGAACACAGGTCTTGCACAGGATGGAAATTAATACCTGATGCATACTTGCCAAATAATTCTACTGGTATATTTCTGAATAACATTATGGATACAATAAGCCTTTCATCTGTTCCACCTACAACATATGACAGGATAAGGGTTAAGGTTATATTTAAGAGATATTCTACAAAATCATCAGGAAATCCAGGTCTTATATCACTTGAAGTCGGTAATCTCTCAAGGTATGTTGGGATAGAAAATGAAAAAGAAAAGATATTTTCAATATCAAAGAATGTATTCTCGGATCTTGTTGAGATAAAATGGAATTTAAAGAAAGAAACAGAAGTAAAGGTTAATCTGTATGACATAACAGGTAGAAATGTATACGAAATATTTAACGGAAAATCAGGAATTGGAGAACAAAAGATTAAATTTATTCCCGAGGATAAGATAAGAACAGGTGTTTATTTTCTCATATTCGAAACAGAGGATTTTAAACAGATTAAGAAATTAATTTATATTAAATAAATTTTAATTGACTTAAAAAAATTTCTATATTATTTTTACTTTATGAAATACTATATTGCTGATTTACATTTACACTCAAAATACTCAAGGGCGACAAGCCCAAAACTCGACCTTGATGGAATGGTAAAGGCTGCAAAAGAAAAAGGTGTTCACTTATTAGGAACTGCTGACTGCACAAATTCCCTGTGGCTTGCTGAACTTGAAAATAATCTTGAATATAGTGGAAATGGCATTTACAAATACAAAGATATTGATTTTATTCTAACATCTGAGATAAGTTTAATATTTACGCACAAAGAGAGACTTAAAAAAATTCACATTGTTATTGGTTTCCCGGAATTTAAATTTGTAAAGGAGTTTAATAAATACCTTATGCGTTTTGGTAAACTTGATTCGGACGGAAGGCCTACACTCGGTATGAACATACCAAGGCTTATGAAGATTTTATTTTCAACCTGTGAAGATGCTATGCTCATTCCTGCGCATATCTGGACGCCATGGTTCAGTCTTTTCGGTTCGAATTCCGGATTTGATGATTTGGAAGAGGCTTTTGGAGATTACACAAATAAGATAACTGCTCTTGAGACAGGTCTGTCGAGTGACCCAAATATGAACTGGAGATTGTCAAAGCTCGACAGATTCAGTCTTGTATCAAATTCAGATGCACATTCACCTGAGAATATTGGAAGGGAAGCAAATGCATTCTCTGAAAGGCTCGATTATTATAGTTTAAAAAAAGTCCTTGAAACAAAAGATAAAAACAAATTTCTTTTTACGATTGAATTTTTTCCTGAAGAAGGAAAATATCACTTTGATGGACATAGAAATTGTAATGTAAGGCTTCATCCTAAGGAATCTATAAAAAATAAGAATATCTGTCCTGTATGTAAAAGGCCTTTGACAATAGGTGTTCTTCACCGGGTTGAAGAACTTGCCGATAGAGATGAAAATTTTATTCCGAAAAATGCAATACCATTCAAAAAACTTATACCTTTAAGAGAAATTATAGCCCTTGCACAGGGAAAAAACATTACGAATAAATCAGTAATAAATGAATATGAAAAGATAATATGTGCATTGGGAGATGAATTTTCAATTATATTGAAAGATGACTTAAGAGAAATAGAAAGGCTTGTTGATTGTAATATTTTTAAAGGAATAAAAAATATGCTTGCTCAAAATATTGAAATTGTTCCTGGATACGATGGCGTATATGGAGAGATTAAAATATTCAAAGAAGAGAAGAAACAGGTAAGCAGTGAAAGGAGGTCATTATTCTAAAAAAAAGTATATTATGGGCACCTTGGAGGATGAAATACATTTCCAAGGCAGATTCAGAAGAATGCATATTCTGTAAGAAATCAAAAGAAAAAAAAGATGAAGAAAATATGATACTTTTCAGGGGTAAAAATGTTTTTGTTATAATGAATATATATCCATACAATCCCGGACATATTATGATAGCACCTTACACTCATACTGGAGAAATAAAAAAACTTAATGATGATGAAATTTTTGAAATGATGAAATTAACACAGGCATCTATAGAAATACTTGAAAATAGAATGAGGCCTCAAGGTTACAATGTTGGTATAAATATTGGAAGAATAGCAGGAGCAGGTTTTGAACATCATATCCATATTCATATTGTTCCGAGATGGAATGGTGATACAAATTTTATGCCGATTATTGGAGAGACGAAGGTTATACCTGTTTCTCTTGAAGAGACATACAAAAATTTGAAAGATGGATTTGATGGAATGGACAAGCTTTCCATTCAAAGAAAATAAGAAAAAGGGCATTATAGTCCTTATATTTATTATTGTTCTTTCAGCAGGCGTATTCTTCTTAATAAGTAAATTCTTTGCATTTTTTACTTTAATTGTATTACTTGCATCAGTTATACCCTACTATTCACCAACCCAATACAAGATTAATGAAAATGGAATAACAATAAAACACCTCGGGATAAAAAGAGAAAAAAAATGGGATGAACTTAAAAGATGTTACATAGAAAAAAATGGAATATTTTTAAGCCCGTTTGATTTAACTACAAGGCTGGAAAATTACAGGGGTATTTATGTAAGGATAAATGATAGTTTTAAGAAAGATGTGATTAAATTTATAAAAGAAAAAACAAAATTAAAAATAATAGGAGGTTAGAATGAGGGTCCTTGTAATAAATCCAGGAAATACATCAACAAAAATAGCTCTATGGGAAAATGAAAATGAAAAATGGAGGGAAGATATTGAATATGACGAGTCAATAAAAAAATTCTCAAAGGCTACAGAACAGATTGAATTTAGATTCAATAGCATTATACAATTACTTAACCTTCACAAAGTCGATAATTTAAATTGTGTGATTGGAAGGGGTGGATTATTCAGACCTCTGGAAGGTGGAACATATGAAGTGAATGAAAAAATGATACAGGATATTATGAGTGGTAATATGAAGGCAGAACATATATCAAATATAGGTGCTGTATTAGCAAAAAAAGTTGCTGATAAATTCAATGTAAAAGCATATATTGTTGACCCTGTATCAGTTGATGAATTTGAAGATGTTGCGAGGATTTCAGGTATACCTGAACTTGAAAGGGAAGCGCTGCAGCATACACTGAATATAAAAAGGACTGTCAGAAAGGCTGCAGATATGCTTGGTATCTATATCGAGAATTCAAGGTTTATAGTCGCACATCTTGGGAGTGGAATTTCAATATGTCCTGTAAGACACGGAAGAATAATAGATGCAAATAACGCGATACAGGAAGGTCCTTTCTCCCCTGACAGGGCTGGCGGACTGCCTGCATATTCTTTGATGGAACTTTGTTTTTCTGGAAAATATGATAAGAACTGGTTTAAGAAAAGAATGGTTGGTGGTGGTGGACTTTATGCATACCTTGGAACAAGTGATTTAAGAAAGGTCTTCGAGATGATTGACAACGGTGATAAGAAAGCAGAACTTATATACAAGGCAATGATATATCAGATAGCAAAAGAGATAGGGGCAATGGCAACCGTCCTATATGGACAAATAGATGCGATATTATTAACAGGTGGACTTGCAAAATCGGAAAGACTCATAAGAGATATTAGCGAGAGAATAAACTTCCTCGGGAGAATACTCGTATTCCCGGGTGAAAACGAGATAGAAGCAATGGCAGAAGCAGGTTTCAGGGTTCTAAAAGGTGTTGAAAATATTAAGGAATACTGATTGAAAAAAAATACATTAAGATTAATCTTTGGAATAATCATTTCAATACTTTTTATATATCTTTCAGTAAAAAATGTTTCATTAAAGAAGTTACCTCTATACTTTAAAGAGATAAATAATTCTTTTTTCTATCTATTTTTCTTAATAACCTGTATTCTCACTTTATTTGCAATGTTCTTCCGTGGAATCAGATGGAAATACCTCATTACATTCTCCGAAACAAACTATTTTTATCTTTTCCTGATAGAAAATTTTGGATATTTTATTAACTATATTCTTCCCGGAAAGATTGGAGAGTTTGCAAAATCCTTCGTAGTGAGTGATGATTATAAAATCCCTTTCAGTTCTGTTTTTGCAACTGTCTTGGTTGAAAGAATTCTTGACCTTATATTTATCCTTTCGCTTGGTGTTTTAATTCCGGAAGAGGTTGCCCAAGTTTCGTCTGTTTTCCTGAAGATAAAATTTTTTTCAATTATTCTTATTATAATTACGCTTATAGCTGTAATAACCCTAATTTTATCAAAACCCAAATTAAAAAATCTAAAAGATAGAAAATTCTTTTCCTTTCTTTATATGTTCACAGAAGGTTTAAATATTTTTAAAAGACCATTAAACCTGTTAATTGCAGTTTTATCGACTTTTCTTGTCTGGTTTTTTACTGCACTATCAATATATGTTTTATATAAAGGTATGCAGATTAACCTTCCCTTCTTTAATGCTATAATAACACTATATTTATTCACACTTGGTATAACTATACCTTCATCACCTGGCGATATAGGTCCTTTTCATTTTTTTATAAAAATTTCTTTAACCACATTCGGAATAGGACACGAAAAGGCTTTATCTTTTGCGATAATATATCATTTAACCCAATTCTTGAGTGTGATACCAATAGGTCTTTTTATAACAATCAAAAAAGGTTTTAAATGGAGGTGAATATGTTTTTTATAATTTTTTCCTATTTCCAGCAATATGTGAATTATGATATCAGAGCATCTTTTAATGATAGTTTAAACATTCTATATGGAGAAGAAACCATTCTTTACAGGAATAATTCTACCTCTACACTTGATACGATATATTTCAATATGTATTACAATTCTATGAGACTTAATAGCAGACTTCATAAAGATTTAAAGAAAAGGGGCTGGAATATCCCAATATCAAAAAAGAACCTTGGATACATAAAGATTATTGAATTAAAATATGATACATTTGAAATAAATGAGTATAATGACTCATCAGATATTATGATGATTATTTTACCAGAACCAATTAAACCTGGTGAAACAAAGAATTTCTATATAAAATTTGAACTTAAAGTTCCTTTTCTTTACACAAGGTTTGGCAGATCAGGTAATCATATTATCTTTGCATACTGGTATCCGCAGATTTCCTGTTTTGACAATGAAGGATGGCATATTGATGGATACAGAATGGAAGGAGAATTTTACAACGAATTTGGAGATTATAATGTTGAGATAGAAATACCTGCAAAATATATACTATTTGGAACAGGTGAGATGATAGGCGATGAAAGGTATCTGTCAAATATTGAAAAGATAGTTAAAGGAGAAAATATAGATACAACAGGAAGATACAAGTCAATTTTAAAAGCAAGTAATGTTCATGATTTTACTTGGATTATAGACAAAAATGTGGTTGTTAATAAGACAAATGTTGATGATATATATATATATATTGTCTATGATAAAAAGGAAAAAAATAAATGGAAGAATATTCCAGATAAAGTAGTAAGGATAGTTAAGACATTCAATGAATGGATTGGAAAATATCCCTATAAAAATCTTATAGTAGTCTCAAGCCCTATATTCTTCGGTGGAATGGAATATCCAAATATGGTCTCGATTGGAAGATACTCAACAAGAGTTCCTCTGGTTGGTGATTTAATGCTTGAAGATGTTATAGCACACGAAGTTGCGCATCAATGGTTCTATGGAGTTTTAGGTAATAATGAAATGGACTATTCATTCCTTGATGAAAGTTTTGCAACATTCTTTGAAAACAAATATATGAGAACATTTTATCCTGATACCATAAGAAAATATAGATATTACAGAATAGGAAGGAATAATAAAAAGCCTTTATATGTTTTCGAAAATTCAAATGATAGAGAACCTGTTATTGGTAAAAAACCTTATGAAATGAAAAAATACTATCTACTTGCATACAATAAAGGTTCAACTATTCTTGAGTATTTAAATGAAATAATGGGTGAAGAAAGATTCAATATGTTCATAAGAGAATACTTTGAATTATGTAAATTTGCACATCCTTCACCAAATGATTTTCTTATGATACTATCAAGTTATATGGGTCCAAGAAAGATAAAAGAGATAAAAAAACTGCTTTATTCTACAGATAATTTTGACTTTTATCCTGAAATAAAAAATAATGTAATAACATTAAAGAAGGAGAACCTTGACCTTCCAATACCAATAATAATAAAAACAGACAGAGAGACAATTGATACTATAATATATAAGGATTTAAATGTAAATGGTAATATACAATCTGTATCTGTTGACCCTGAAAACCTACTTGTTGAGAGAGATGAGTGGAATAACACTATTCCTAAAAAGATTTATTTCAAACCATTTTTCTATACACCTGATGATATAACTGCATTAAACATAACCTTTCTTCCTTTGCTTTACAAATCAACGAAATACTATTATGGATTCGGGGCTTCAATATCACAGGCTATAAGACATAATGCAATAGGATATCTAACATTCACAAAAGATGGAGATTATGAATATTTTCTTAAGATAAGAGAAGGAAAATTCTATATCTTTTCTTTAAGAAGAAATTATATAGGTCTTGATAGACTTGAAATACAAAGCAATTTGAATATATTAAAAAATGAAATAAAATACGATTTAAGTTTTACAGAATTAAAGACGCCTTTGAATTATCCAAAAATATCTCTTGGTTTTTCAGGTTATAACAAATTTTTTAATATACCTTTTAATTATACATCACGATTCACAGCAGGAAGTTATAATGGTGATGAATTTATAAAAACTGGTATAGGATTTTTCTTTAGATTAAGGAAACTTATGAATTCCTCTTTGAAGATAGCATACATAATAACAAAAGGAGAAACACCTTGGACAGAGAAGATATACCTTGAAGGAAATGCACTTTATGACCCATCTTTTAATTTTATATTCCCATTTAATAACTTTTCCTCTCCTCTATCCAGACATTTCTCATCAGGAGAAGGATTAACATATTATAGTGGGAAAGGAATATCAGGTGAAAAAATGTTCTTTCTTGAATTAGCAACGGATGTTTTTAATTTTAAGCCATATTTCAGGTTAGCAAGGCTTGATAATGACCTTTATTATGAAAGTGGCTTTGGTATAAATCTTGGCTATTTCACAATGGAATTCCCTGTTTATCCATTTGACAAAAAATTCTATTTAAACTGGGTGGTGAAATTATGATTTTAATCTTAACTTTTCTATCATTCAAGACAGAATTTATAATAAAAGAAAGTTTCACAAAAGAAGAAAACTATGTAAAAGGAACAATGTTTTTAAATGACAGCAATAACCTGTGTTTCATTGTCACAAACCCTTTATTACAGATTGTCACATTCAAGGCTGAAACAACAATATTATATTATCCAAATGATAAGAAGGCTTTTTATCTTACTGGAATAAGTCCGATGGATATGCCTATGAACAAAAGCATATTACAAACAGAAGGAAAAACAGACCTTTCTGTTTATGGCATGAGATTTATAAAAGAGAAGAAGATAAAAGATACAACGATAGTGTATTGGGCTTTACCACAAAGAGGATTCTATCTTGATATGAAAAAAATAGATGAAAAAATAAAAAGAATAACAATAAGATATAAAAAATTGAAGATTGGAGAAATAATATATGATAACTATTATGAGATGGGAAAGGTAAGTTTTCCTCAGTATATAAAAACAGTAACATATACCAAAAAAGATTCAATATTTCAGGAAATTTTATTCAGCAATACAAAGACAATAGAAAAAATACCTGATTCACTTATAAATCTAAAAATACCACCTGATGTGGAGGTAAAAAAATGATTTTGTTTTTAATTCTACTCATTGAAAGACCAGTAGAGCCTCAAAGTAATTTTAAAATTAAGAAAAATGAACAAAGGGAATTTAACACTTTGAAATTTTTGTTTAAATCAGCAATAAAAATATATCAGTTTACACTTTCCGGTATGCAGGGTGATGTATGTAATTTTGAACCTTCCTGTTCAAACTATGCAATGGAAGCAATAGAGAAATATGGTCCTTTAACAGGTATTCTTCTTGCAGCAGACAGGCTTGAAAGATGCAATCCATTTGCATTCAGTTATGTAAAAAAATATTACAGATTAACATATGTTAAAGGCCGTGGAATAAAAATCGCCGAAAAACCGGAAGAAGTAATGAAACATTTAACACATTAGAACTCTATTGGTTTATTTTCTTCAAGCCGAAATCTTTTCGCTATTTGCTTACCAAAAGAATCAACCTTTATATATATTTTCTGGGATTTTGTCTTTGTCCTTAAATTTGCTATAATTTTATTATTTGTAATTTTTGTAGGAGTAAAAATAATCTTATCCTTATTCTGACTACATGATTGTTGTATTTTTTGGAATTCGATGCTCTCAACATATTCATCAAATAGAAAATCCATTAAAAATTTTAAAAAGTTTTCATTTTTTATATCAAATATAGAAATCCTATCTGATTTAATAGAAAAAATCTCATCATTAATTCCATTATATCTAAATTTAATTTTTTCATTAAAAACTATTTCCTGTCTTTTATTCGCATAATAAAGTATTGTTCCGATATTTGTAAGATAGTATGTATTCCCTTTTTTATAAACTATATTTTTAATTTCTTCAGGCAGGAGTTTATATATATTATCTGCGGTTTGTTCATCACTTATAAACAAATTTTGTAAATATTTTGAGTAACTTTTGAAAAATGAAACATCAGGTTTTACTGGAAAATTTTGAAGTTTTATAGCAGAATCAAGTATCTTCATATCCTCATGTTTATAATACATATCAACACCAAACAGATTTCCTAAGAGATATGAATATGCTGCTTCAAATTTAAAACCACCGGAAAGGATTATTGCAGACTCGTTATATCTTAATAATATCCTTGCAATGGATGAGTTAATAGAATTCATCTCAATATTACCTTCAATTTCATCCTGTGCAAGGTCAAACTTTAGTTTGTGAATAATCACAGAAAAATCAAGGGAATCCAGAAATTTTTTTATCATTTCTCCTGCTTTATATGATTTCTGTGTGCAAATAAGATGATATATATATTTTTCTTTTTCAAAATCTTTTATGCTGAATAATGTATTGATTTCAGCTGATTTTTCCATAGCATTATTTATAGAGTCCATCTCCAAATCTTTATGTTTTTCAGATAAAACAGATGCTCCAACTGTTATAATACAAGACCTTTCGTTTAAAGAAATTTTTGATTTTATATTATTATCCTTTATCTCAAATATTACTTCACTTCCGTTCCCTTCAGGGAAAATAGAATTTTTGACTTTTGATGTTAAAGATAATAAACTATTTCTTTCTCCATGAACAAACATTAAAACTTTAGGATTAATTTCATTAGTAGTTTTTATTATTTCTTCTTTAAAGGCATGAGCAGAAAAATCAATGTAATCTGATTTACATTTTGCTCCTTCAAGCCATTTTTTAACATACCATTTACTATAGGCATACCCACTCGGGAATAAAATGAGATTATTCTCATTATCAGACATATTATCTGCTATTGTTCTTGCAAGACTTCCTTCATTGAAAAAACCATTTGTTGCAATAAATACAGAATTCGGTTGAAGACACATATCCGTGTAAGTGAAAGAGATATAATCTGGAAATTTATATTTTAAGGAATAGTACTCAGTTATTTCTTCACATAATCCTCTGGAAATATATATTTTCAAATCTTCTGGTAAAAGGCCTTTGCTCTGTGCTTCTGATATTGCCATTAAAATTTCCTGTGCTCTTCCAAGTGCAAATGATGGGAAAAGAACATATCCTTTTTTATTTAAGGTTTGTTTTACTAACCTTGCAAGTTTATTTAATTTCTCTTGATTAGAGTTTTTAGTATCTTTAAGTCCGTATGTTCCTTCTGAAATCATAATATCAACCTTTAGATTATTATCAAACTGAACACCATTATGTAAAAAACTATCTGATACATTAAAATCACCAGTATAAAGAAGGCTTGTTTCATCATCGTAGATATATATCATAGAAGAACCAAGAATATGACCTGCATCAAAAAATTTTACATTTAAATTAATCCCGATTTCATATTCAATACTATAATGAACAATTTCAACTCTATCTTTTATTATTCTATTTATATTTTCTTCCGAAAATAAATTTACTCTAAAATCTTGAATAGATCTTTTATTTTTAGAAACTTTTCCTGTATCTTCTATAATTAGTTTCCCTATTTCTTTTGTTTCCTTTGTCATATATATTTTACCATTATTTTTTAAAAGATATTTTTCAGCAAAAGGCAAAGCACCAATATGGTCATTATGAGCATGGGAAATTAATATAGCATCAACTTCTGAATCAGCTTTGTCAAACTCGGGAATTGACTCAATATAATCCCCTTCACCCAAAAAGCCACAATCTAATAAAAACTTATATTTCCCTTTCCAATCAACATAATAGCAGTTTGAACCTATTTCAGAAGCACCACCCAATGGAATTATTCTGATGTATTCTTTCACATTTGCTCCTTATTTGATTTTCTGCCAGTCCTCATCCACATTCTTCTATATAACATTCTTCCAAGTATTTTATTGATTATCCTGTTCATTATCTTCTTTGGATTCCCTGAAAGTAAAACCTCTATATCCCTTATAATCCTTGCTAACTTATAAAAATTGCTTGAATATCCCATAATTACCTCCGTTTCTATAATATAAGAACATTAAAATTTATCAAGGATAAAATAAAAATTTATTATTTTTTTTAATATTTCGACATGTCAAAAACCATTGAAATACAATCAGTTTCAATACATATATGTCTAAAAACATTGAAAAATCAATAAAAATTTTATATAAAGGTCTTGACAAAATTTAAATTCTTTATATATTGGTAATACAATTTTTTAAAATATTTCAAAAAAGGAGGTGTTTATGCCTAATAAAAAAGGTAATTTGTTCATCTATGAAGCGCTAGAACTGATGGACGAATACAACCAAAAATTACAATTATTGTATTCTATTATTGAAGGTCCCGCGACTTCCGTCCTTCGTTCTGAAACACATTATGATTCCGAATATCACTTAAAACCTATAGTTAATTTAGAAAAGATTAAAGAAGAACACAAAAAAATAATGATAAAAAGAGGAAAACTGGATATTGCGATACTTGAAGCTAATATGCGAAATAAAATTGAATTTGAAGGAAAAATTATTAATATTTCGGAAGCCCTAAAACTCCTGCAAAATATGAGATGGGAAATGAAATATATTAGAGATAGAATTCCCGCTTCTGCTGTTATAAAAATAATACATAAAGATGAACGCGATATAAAAATTGAATTGAACGATGAAAACTTCACTGAACTCTTTCACAGTTATAATAAACTTGAAAAGAAAATAAGGATACTTGATAGAAAGATTAAACAAATCAATTTTACCAAGACTGTAAACTTCAAAGATGAACAATAACTAAAACATAAAGGGAGACAGGGGAGCAAGTGCGAATCTGCTGCAAAGCAGGTTAGCCCGCACCAATGCGTAAATTGGGGTGGTAAAAGCCATATCCACCTAAAATAATTGGCCTTCCGTACAGAGTAATCTTTATTATTTAAAATTTATGGCTAAGATAAGCCATTACTTATGCCAATTAATCCGCAAATTTTAATTAGGGCTCCGCGTCTCCCTTTTTTAAAACAAAAAGGAGGAAAAGAATGACAATTCTTTCTTATAGAGAAATGAGATGCGCAATTTGTAAAAAGAAAAGTAAACAGGCAAAAGCTTTTTTATCTTTACATACTAGTATTTCACCATATGAATTGGATTTTAAGCCATTTAATATACCGATAACATTTGAACTGAAATGTAGATTTTGTCCACATTGTGGATATGCTGCACCTGATATTAGAAAAAAACTTGAGAATGCAGAAATCGTGATGAAAAAAAGAAAATATAAAATGCAAGCAAATAATAAAAAATTCCCACAGACCGCAAATGCACTAATGTGTTATTCAATTTATTTAGAATACCATAAAAAATATGGAGAAGCCGCATTACATTCTTTAGAAGCTGCGTGGGTTTGCGAAAATGAAGAAAAAATAAATCTTTCGAAGATATGTAGAAAAAGATTTTTATCTTTGTTCAAAAAAGCAAAGGAAAAAGGACAAAAGGTTTTTATGAACGAAATAGTTGAAGATGCTATTATCATTGATGCTTTAAGAAGAATAAGACATTTTAAAGAAGCATTAAAAAAAGATTATGGTAAAGATAACAATTCAGGAAAGAAATTAATAAAATTTCAGATCGAATTAATTAAGAAAAAAGATAGCAAAATACATGAGATGGAAGAAGTAAAATTCTGGAAACGTTGTCCTTTACCTTATAGTTACGATTATGTTTTTAACGTTTATACAAGAAGAAGCTTATTTATGGCAAAAAAATTAAAAGAACTGAAAGAAAAGGGATATTCAAGAAAAAAGATAATTGAATATTTAGAAAATTTTGTTAAGGAAGAAAAGAAGTTATTAAAGAAAAAAAGCCTTGAGGAATTATATTAAAAAGGAGGAAAAATGACACT
>CBFGJG010000043.1:0-15644 GCA_965649055.1 Caldifarciminota bacterium | reverse complement strand
TTGAGGAAAGATTTGATTTAGTGGTTCTTTCGATTGGTCTTGAAGTCCCAAAAGGTTCCGAAAAACTTCTTGATATTCTTGATGTTGATACAAATGAATATGGTTTTGTTCAGACTGTTGGGACAAATCCTCTGACAACATCAAAAGACGGAATCTTTGTTGCCGGAGCTTTACAAGGACCAAAAGATATACCTGAATCGGTTATGCAGGGTTCTGCTGCTGTATCCGAGGTTTCAGCATTACTAAAAGATGTAAGGAATACATTGATAAAAGAAAAGGTTTATCCACCTGAAAAAGATGTTTTAGGACAGGAGCCAAGAATAGGTGTCTTTATTTGCCATTGCGGTATAAATATAGGTGCCTATGTAGAAGTGAAAAAAGTTGTAGAATATGCAAAGACATTACCTTTTGTTGTTCATGCAGAAGAAAATCTTTACACCTGTTCTGAAGATACACAGAAGAAGATAACTGAAACAATTAAAGAGAAGGATTTAAACAGGGTCGTTGTTGCATCTTGCACTCCAAGAACCCATGAACCACTATTTCAGGAAACATTGAAGGATGCAGGACTGAATGCATACCTTTTTGAGATGGCAAACATAAGGGAACAATGTTCATGGATACATATGCATGATAAAGAAGGTGCAACAGAGAAGGCTAAAGACCTTGTGAGAATGGCAGTGGCAAAAGCTGTTTATCTATTCCCGCTTAAAGAGATGTATCTACCTGTGAAACAATCTGCTGTTGTGATTGGTGGTGGTGTTGCTGGAATGGTAGCAGCACTTGATATTGCAAGGTCTGGATACGATGTAACATTGATTGAAAAAGAAAGCGAACTTGGTGGAAAATTGAAAGAAATTTATTATGATGAATGGGGTGACCCACAATCATTCCTTGTCTCACTGATAAATAAGATCAGAACAAATCCAAAGATAACTATTTTGACAAACTCAAGATTACAGAAAGTTGAAGGATTTGTAGGAAATTATAAATCAACTGTATTGACACCCGAAGGTGAGAAGATAATAGAGCATGGTGCGATAATTGTTGCAACAGGTGCAAAAGAATACACCCCTAAAGAATACATGTTCGGGGAGAAAAATGTCTTAACTCAGCATCAACTTGAGGAAATGATAGCAAAAAATGAAATTGATCTATCTGCAATAAAAAGAATAGTTATGATACAATGTGTTGGTTCAAGGGATAATGAACATCCATACTGTTCAAGGATATGCTGCTCAAATGCTATGAAAAATGCAAAGAAAATACTTGAAATAAATCCTGAGATACAACTTTTCATTCTGAATAAAGATATCAGGACCTATGGTTTTAGAGAAAATATGTACAGTGATGTACGTGAACTTGGTGGCATATTCCTGAAATACACCGATGAAACAAAACCTGTTGTTTACAAAAATGGGAAAAATGGTAAGAAATTAAGAGTAAAAGCATACGACGAAATCTTAAAAGACTGGATTGATATCCCTGCTGACATAGTTGTTCTTTCTACGGGAATTGTTCCGAATGAAGAGAATGATGAGATAGGAAAATTGCTGAAGATACCATTAAATGAAGATAAATTTTTCCTTGAAGCACATGTAAAACTACGCCCTGTTGATTTTGCAACTGAAGGTATATTCCTTGCTGGAACCGCTCACTCTCCAAAATCTGTTGATGAAAGTATAATACAGGCAAAGGCAGCTGCTGCAAGGGCATTAACTATCATTTCAAAGGAAAAATACAGGGCTGAGCCAACAATTGCAGCTGTAAACGAAGACCTCTGCGATGGCTGTGGTATCTGTGAACCTGTTTGTGAATATAAGGCTATTGAGATAGTTCAGGATAAGGATAAACCTGAAGAGAAGAAGGCAGTTGTAAATGAAGCAATGTGCAAAGGCTGCGGTGCCTGTATTGCTGCCTGCCCTTCAGGTGCAATGGAACAGAAAGGATTCACATCTCAACAGATATATGCCTTAATTGATGCAGCATTAAGACCTGAATTATTTGTAAAGGTTGGGAAGGAGGAATAATGGAGGAAAATGGAAAGAAACTGAAGATTTTAATCTTTACCTGCAACTGGTGTGCCTATGCAGGCGCTGATTTAGCAGGTGTTTCAAGATTCCAGATGCCTGTGGATTTCAGGCAGATAAGAACAATGTGTTCTGCAAGGGTTGACCCTGAATTTATACTCTATGCATTCAAGAATGGTGCAGATGGTGTAATGGTTGCAGGTTGTCATCCTGGTGACTGCCATTATATCGGTGGGAATTACAGAACGAGAAGAAGGATGGCATTATTGAAATTATTATTAAATCAATTTGGATTGAATCCAAAAAGGTTTAAACTTGAGTGGGTTTCAGCAGGAGAAGGACAGAAATTTTCACAGGTGGTGACCGAGTTCGTCAATCAGATAAAGGAGCTTGGTCCAAGTCCTTACAGAAAGGAGTAAAAAATGGGAAAGATTTCAATAGCATTAAAAAGAGGTGCAAGTTGTGTTGGATGTGATATTGCAGTTGTTAATTTTTCAGAGAAACTATTTGAATTACTCCAAATAGCAGATATTGTTTTTTCACCAACACTTATAGATGTTAAATACGAAGACCTTGAAAAAATGCCTGACAAATCTATAACACTTGGTTTATACCATGGTGCAATAAGAAATTCAGACAACGAAGAATTTGCAAAATTGATGAGAAAAAAATGCATTGTTCTGATTGCATACGGTTCCTGCGCACATCTCGGTGGAATACCCGGTCTTGCAAATGTTTCAGATAGAGAAAGAATTTTCAAGACAGTATATGAGGATACATTTTCGACAACAAATCCTGAAAAAGTAAAACCTCAGACAGAATGGACAGACCCAAAAGGTCATAAATTAACACTACCTGAATTTTATGATGAAGTTTATTCCCTTGACGACATAGTTGATGTTGACTATTATGTTCCTGCATGTCCACCAACCCATGTAATGAATATGGAAATATTGAATCTGATAAAAGATTGGGTTGAAGGGAAAAGGGAACTCCCGCCAAAAGGTTCTGTGATTGCAAGCGAAAAAACTTTATGTATGGAATGCGAAAGAAATCCTGGGAAAATGAAGTATCTCAAAGTTGATAAACTTAAAACATTCATTGAATTTGAACCAGACCCTGAAAAATGTTTTCTCGAACAGGGAATACTATGTATGGGACCTGCAACAAGGGCTGGTTGTGGAACTCCATGTATAAAGGTTAATATGCCATGCACAGGTTGTATGGGCCCAACCGCAGCTGTTATGGATCAGGGTGGTTCAATGCTCTCTGCAATTGCATCAATCTTCGGTGTATCTGAAAAAGAGCTTGAATTAACAGAAGAAGATATTGAGAAATTTATTGAACATATAAAAGACCCTCTTGGAAAATTCTATAGATACTCTCTTCCTAAATCACTTCTAAGAAGGGTTGTTAAGGATAAAAAATAACAGGAGGTTTTATGTCCAGAGAATTCAAAATTGACCCGGTAACAAGGCTTGAAGGCCACGCAAAGATAGAAATATTTCTTGATGATAAAGGTAATGTTGATGATGCGTATTTTCAGGTTGTAGAATTAAGAGGATTTGAAGAATTCTGTAAAGGAAGAACAGTTGAAGAAATGCCACAGATAGTAACAAGGCTCTGTGGTGTCTGTCCTTGGGCACATCACATAGCTTCAGCAAAGGCTACTGATGGTGTGTATGGTGTTGAACCGCCACAAACAGGTAAAAAATTAAGGATGCTCGGATACTATGCACATTATCTTGAATCACATATTGAACATATCTATGCACTCGGTCCAGCACCTGATTTTATTGTAGGACCTGATGCAGACCCTTTAAAAAGAAATGTATTTGGTGTTATTGAAAAAGTGGGTTTAGATATTGGTAAACAGGTTATTCAGAATAGAGCTTATGCAGTCAGGATTGAAGATATAACTGGTGGAAAATCCACACATCCTGTTTATGCTATACCAGGTGGTGTATCGCATCCTCTAAAGAAAGAAGAAAGAGACGAGATTGAAAAACTCGCAGAATCACTTGTCTCTTTCTGTGAATTCACACTTGATGTGGTTGACAAATTCATACTACAAAATAAAAAATATCTTGATATAATTATGAGTAAAGATATATATTATCATGAAACCAACTATATCGGTCTCGTTGATAAGAATAATAAGGTGAATTTCTATGAAGGTGAGTACAGGGTTGTAAATCCACAAGGTAAGGAAATTGTCAGATTTAAACCTGAAGATTATCTAAAACATATCGGTGAACATGTTGAACCATGGACATATCTAAAATTCCCTTATCTTAAAGATAAAGGCTGGAAAGGGTTCATTGATGGGGAAGATTCAGGGGTTATGAGGTCTGCACCACTTGGAAGGCTAAATGTTTCAGAAGGATTCACAACACCAAAGGCACAGGCAGCATATGAAAAATTCTTTGATTTCTTTAAGACAAAACCCGTTCACCATACATTGACCTTTCATTGGGCAAGGGCTATAGAAGCATTGCACGCTGCTGAGATGGTTTTACAACTATCTAAAGACCCTGAGATAATGGATAGAAAGGTAAGGACAATTCCTACACCTGAAACATATAAAGGTGAAGGAATAGGTGGGATTGAAGCACCAAGGGGTTCTTTGATACATCATTATAAAGCTGATAGGGATGGATTTATACAGGAAATAAATCTTATCGTTGCAACTGCATTTAACTATGCTGCAATGAATATGTCTGTTAAAAAAGCAGCACAGGCATTAATTAAAGATGGTAAGGCTGACCAGGGATTACTAAATATGGTTGAAATGGCTTTCAGAAACTATGACCCTTGTTTTTCCTGTGCTACACATTCACTACCGGGAACAATGCCTATTGAAATCAGGATTCATAATAAAGAAGGAAAAATAATTGATGTCATCAAAAGATAAAAAACTGATTATAGGGGTTGGAAATCCAATACTATCAGATGATGGAGCAGGAATTATTGCAGCTTTAAAGTTAAAAGAAAGGATTAAAGACTCTTTTGATGTGAAGACAGGTTCAATAAGTGGTTTAAAATTTATAGACTTCATCAAAGGATATGACGAAGTTATAATTATAGACACAATATACGGGGAAAATCCCGGAAGGTATTATAAACTTCCACTTGAAAATCTTAAAAAATCTTTTCATCTCACCTCACCACATTCAATAAATCTATATACTGCGTTGAAGATTTGTGATGATATGGGTTTTAAAAGACCAAGGAATATAAAGATTTATGTTATTGAAGCAAAAAATATAGATAAATTTGGTGAAGGTCTGAGTGAAGAGATTAAAGAAAAAATGGATGAATTTGTAGAGTTTATAATAAAAGAAGAAACAGGAGGAAATGATGCCAATATCACTTGATAAACTATCCCAGAATTTCAGATTTGAAGTTGCATCTACACCCGGTGGTGAATACATTACAAAGTGTTTCGCCTGCGGAACCTGCACTTTAAGCTGCCCTGTAAGGGAAATAGATGAAAGGTACAATCCAAGGAGAATAATACATATGGTTCTTCTTGGTATGAAGGAAGAAGTGTTAAAGAGTGATTTTATCTGGCTTTGCACGGCTTGTTATACCTGTTCAGAAAGATGTCCACAGGGTGTAGGTATAACGGACCTTATGAATGCACTGAAGAATATAGCAGTAAAGGAAGGTTATGTCCATCCATCATATATTGAACAGATGAAGGCATTAATAACTAATGATTCATTATATGAAGTTGGAGACCTCGAGAATAAAAAAAGAGAAAAACTTGGACTTCCGAAGATTGAAAAGACAAGGAATGTGATAAAAGGAATCCTTGACAAAACAGGGATAACAAAACTACTAAAAAGTTGAGGTGATTATGAAATACGCATTATTTCTTGGATGCACAGTCCCAGTCAGAGGATTAAATTACGAGATTTCAGCAAGGAAGGTTGCAGACAGATTAGGTATAAACCTTGTTGATATAAATGATTTCATCTGCTGTGGTTTTCCTATGAAGGCAGTTGACTATGAAACAACATTGCTTATGAGCACAAGAAACCTTGCACTTGCAGAGAAAGAAGGGCTTAACATTGTAACATTGTGCAGTGCATGTAGCTCGACCTTAACAGAAGTAAACAAACATTTAAAGGAAGATGAAGAACTAAGAGAGGTTGTTAATAAAAAACTTGGTGATATTTCTTATAATGGAACTATCGAAGTAAGGCATTTCTCAAGGGTTCTATACGAGGAGATAGGTGTAGACAGAATAAAAGATTTTATTATTGAGCCCTTGAATGGTTTTAAATTCGCCCCACACTATGGCTGCCATTTCTTAAAACCATCAGAAGTATTTGAACATTTTGACAATCCTGAAGACCCAACTTCTCTTCATAAACTTATTGAAGTTACGGGGGCTGAAGCAATCGACTACACTACATTAAAGAATTGCTGTGGCGGTGGGATACTCGGGATTGAAGAAAATGTTGCATTGAAGATGTCAGGGAAAAAATGGAAGGAACTTTCACTTTCAGGTATAGATGGTTTAATTCTACATTGTCCATTCTGCTCTGTTATGTATGAGGGAAATCAAAAGAAGATTGAGAAAATAGAAAATATTGAGATAGGAATACCTGTTTTTTATTATCCGCAGATACTCGGATTAGCACTTGGTATAGGTGTAAATGAACTTGGTTTTGACTTAAACAGGGTTAAACCTAAAAGTTTTTTAGAGAAACTTGAAGGATTAAAAGAGAAAGTATAGAATTGAATTTCATAAATTCAATAACCTTTAAAATAATATTAATCACTTTACAGTGGCTTACAGGATTTTTATTGTTTTCTTCAAGGAAATTATTAAGGAGTAAAAAATATAAACAAAAAAATGAAAAGATATCAGTTATTATACCGGCAAGGAATGAAGAACACAGCTTACCACATCTTCTTGAATCTTTAAAAAATCAAACAATAAAGCCCGATGAAATAATTGTTGTTGATGATAATTCAAAAGACAGGACAAAAGAGATTGCATTAAATTATAAGACGAGATTGATTACAAACACAGAACCACCTGAAAACTGGACCGGTAAATCCTGGGCATTATGGAATGGATATCTGCATTCAAAAGGTGATATCCTGATATTTATGGATGCTGATGTCCGTCTGTCACAAGATGCAATATCAACTTTACTTTATATGCAAGAAAAGGTTAATGGTGTTATTTCTGTTTTCCCGTATCACTATACTGAAAAATTCTATGAGAAACTTTCAATTATATTTAATTTCCTTGGAAGTCTCACTTTCACTTCACCTTTTGAAAAGTTACTTAAAAAGGGAGATATGTGCGGAGCGGTCCTTGTGGTAAAAAGAAAAGATTACGAGAAGATAGACGGGCACAGAAGTGTAAGTTCGGACGTGGTTGAAGATTTTGCAATTGGAAGAAAATTTGAAGAAAAAGGGATAGCCACAGAGACATTTCTTGGTTATAAAACAATATCTTTCAGGATGTATCCTGATGGTTTAAAAACACTTATCGAAGGATTTACAAAGAATATCGCAAAAGGTACTGTTTCAGTTTCTTTAATCACATTCTTACTTTTGCTTTTCTGGTTTTCAGGCCTTTTTGTAACAGGATTCTATCTTGTTTCAAGTATTATTCAAAAGAATCTGCAATTTAATTATAATACAATATTCTATATATTGTACATGGCACAACTATTAATAATTGGAAGATATGTGGGTAATTTTGGCATAATTCTTCCAGTATTACACTTTATTCCGTCGACTTTCTTTATCATCGTTTTTATAAACTCAATTTATAGATACTATATAAAAGGTGAAGTGTCCTGGAAGGAAAGGGAGATATTCATTAAAAGGATAATAAAATGAAATTATTATTTGCATCTATTATTTCCTTCTTATCTGGCTCTCTTATGTTCTCATACTGGATTGGAAGAATAAAAGGTATAGATATAAGGAAAGTCAGGGATGGAAATCCAGGTGCATTCAATCTCTGGCATTCCACCGGTCCTTTTTGGGGATTTATTGGAATAATACTTGATTTTATGAAAGGATTCATACCTGTTTTTATTTTTTCTAATTCAGGTTTCATTCAAGGATGGGAGATAATACCTGTAGGGATTGCACCTGTTTTAGGACACACATTCTCACCTTTCTTACATTTTAAAGGTGGTAAGGGCATTGATGTCTCATTTGGCGTATGGACTGGTATTTCATTCTTTAAAATGTCACTCATCCTTGCCATTATATCATTTATAACATTTATCTTTATTAAATTGATTTTAAAAAAGGAGCTTTCACCTGAAAACAGCACATTTGTTATAGTTCCTGCATTCATCTTCTTTTCTTTATATTTGATTTTATTGAAGGATATAAATATAATCATATTATCTGTCATAAATACTGGTATAATAATATTTAAGCACTGGAAAGATATATCATTCGCAAGGGTTCATTAGATTTTTTTAGATTATTTTGTAAGAGAACCTTCAATCACTACCACAAATTCACCTTTTATGTTCTTCATTTTTTTTAAGACTTCCTCAGGTTTACCGTAAATCCTTTCTTCAAAAACCTTTGTCATTTCCCTTAAAACTGCAATATTCCTATCAGGTATTACTTCTTTCATAATCTCTATCGTATCTTTTATCCTGTAAGGTGATTCAAAGAAAATTACAGCCCTTTTTTCATTCTTTATCGACTCAAAAAATTTTTTTCTTTCTGTTTTTTTCTTTCCTATAAAACCTTCAAATATGAACCTGCTGCAATCAATACCGGATAAAACGATTGCATTTGTTAATGATGAAGGACCTGGAATTGCTGTAAAATATATATTTTCTTTTATTATTTCTTTTAATAATGGAAATCCCGGGTCAGAAATCAAAGGTGTTCCTGAATCTGTTATAAAAGCAATATTTTTCTCATTCTTCAAATCATCTATAATTTGCGGAATCCTTTTATACTGATTAAATTCATTATAAGAAATCATTTTTTTATTTATATTGTAATGTTTTAAGATGATACCTGTTCTTCTTGTATCTTCACAAACAATGTAATCAACATTGTTTAAAACCTCAATAGCCCTTAAAGTTATATCCTTCAGGTTTCCGATTGGACCTGAAACAAAGAATATCATATGTTCAATCTTGATAACTTAGATTTTTCAAAGAATCCGGCACTCTTTAAGGCAAACCTGTAATCTTTAATACATTTATAAATAATCTCATCTGTCTGTCTACCAAGAACAACAAATATTGCGTCAACAAATTTATCTATTAAGTTAGCCATTGCAGTTGTTAACTCATCCTCTGTTACTGCAATATTCCCCTCTTTTACAACTGTATTTTCGTCTATTTCAAAACCTGTTAAGAAATTATATTGTGACTTCATAAGTTCAAAAGAAGAAAGAATAGTCTTTCTTACTATTGAAATACCTACTATCTCACTGAATGAACTTATAAGACCATTTAAGAACTTAACATACAACGAAACAAGTGCAGGGTCTGCCTGTTTTATATGGGTTTCACCTTTATAGATACTTATTTTGAAATCCTGTGTCAACTTCTCGAAAAATTTCCTGAACATTTCAGGGGTAATTTTTCCGACCTCCATTTTTCCGGGAGTATATATCCTTGCGGGAATACCCTCTTCAAACTTTATATAAAAATATTCAAATTCTTTTACAAGAAGAATAAAACCATTAAAATTAATCTCCTGGAATTTTGTAAGGAGTTTATTTATATCAACATCCTTGAAAGGTTTGTTTGCAATCATAGGCTTTTCTCTTATAGTTACTATCATCATATATACAAGTTCATCAGGAATATCATATATATTTACGATTCCGACCTCTGATTTCTTTGCCCTATCAACGAGTTCTTTTATTGGAATTTCACTAAAACCAGAACGGTTGAACCTTCCCGCATTTATTGCATTTCCATTTTCGAAGAAAAGAATATCAACCTCTTGTGGATATATTATCTGTAAATATCCGTTAAGTCTTCCCTCTCTTGCCTTTTTTGCCTGATTTAAGATATTATCAAAATTTACAAACTGTATCTTAACATTTTCAAGTATAGGAATACCTTTAGGAAATTTCATATCCTCACTTCACATATGTTAGCCAGTTGAATCTATCCTCTTTTCTACCCTGTGCAATTCCCATAAGCTCATCCTGTATCTTCTTTGTGATTGGGCCTCTCATACCCGAACCTATTACAATTTTATCAACCGACCTTATAGGTGTTATCTCTGCTGCACTACCGGTAAAAAATACTTCATCTGCAATATAAATAAATTCCCTTGGAATTTCTGTTTCAATAACATTTATACCCATTTCCTTTGCAATTTTTATCACGGAATCCCTTGTTATTCCCATAAGTATTGATGAGCTCATTGATGGTGTATAAAGTTCACCTTTATAAACAAGGAATAAGTTTTCACCACTACCTTCACTCAAAAGCCCTCTATCATCAAGTGCAATTCCTTCTTCATATCCATATATTTTTGCTTCCATCTTTATAAGCTGTGAGTTCATATAATTTGAACCTGCCTTTGCCATTGCCGGAAAAGTATTTGGTGCCATCCTCCTCCAAGTTGATATCATAACATCAACACCTTTCTCAAGTGCATCTTCACCAAGGTATTTCCCCCAATCCCATACTGCAATTGATACTTTTACAGGACATCCGAATGGCCATACACCAAGTTGTCCATATCCTCTGTAAACAAGGGGCCTTATATAAGCACTTTTTAGTTCATTCCTCTTAAGGAGTTCTATTGTTGCATCATTTATCTGGTCTTTTGAAAACGGGATATCCATTCTGTAAATCTTGGCAGAATTGAATAATCTATCAGTATGGTCTTTTAATCTGAATATAGCAGTTCCCTTCGGTGTTTCGTAAGCCCTTAAACCTTCAAAAACACTCGAGCCATAATGGACAACATGTGAAAGTATATGTATTTTTGCATCATGCCAATTTACAAATTCTCCATCCATCCATATATATTTAGCCTCATTAAATCCCATATTATCCTCCGTTTTTTTTATAATATGTTCATTTTTAAATTAAGTCAAGTTAATTTTTTAATAAAAATAAAAAGAATTAAAGGTATTATAAATATCAACAGAGTTAATAAATTACCCAGATTAAAATCAAATCCTCTGAGTCCCGCATAAATAAACAATGCTATTATTATTCCACCAATTGATTCTCCTGCTATAAGCCCGGATGATATAAGCATACCTGATTTATTATTCCTTATTTTCTGGACAATTCCACCAAGCAAAATAGGGACAGATAATGAAAAAGGAAGATATATGCCAACAGCAACAGGCATAACATATAATCTGAATTTTGATTTTTTATTCTCAAGTATCTTATCAAATACAATCAATGCAATACCTATTATAAAACCAATTATTATCATTTTCCATTTAAGCCCTTCACCCAAAAATATCCCTTTTGTTAATGACGCAAATAAAGATGCCTGTGGCGCAACAAGTGAACCTTCCTTTCCTGTTCCTATAGTGTATGTTGAATTAAGAAGATTTAGAACTGGTGGAATAATGAATGCACCAGCAATAGTCCCTATAATCTCACCTATCTGCTGCCTCCTCGGGCTTGCACCAACAAGGTATCCTGTCTTTAAATCCTGAGATATATCACCTGCAGTGCAGGTTGCACAGCAAACAACAGAAGCAATTAGAAGGCAGGAAAGTATTCCTTCTGCATCCCTTCTACCTGAAACAAGTATAAGTAAAGCAGAGAAAAGTAATGCAGAAATAACCATACCTGAAACAGGATTATTTGAACTACCAACAAGACCAACTATATAAGATGATACTGCAACAAAGAAGAATGAAGCAATGAATAAAGCAACACCTGAGACGAGAGTTAATTTAATATCTTTTAAGATAAAGAAATATAGTGAAATAAGTCCAATTACTGAAATTACAAGTAATGTTATATAATATTTCTTCTGTAAATCTTCTGAAGAGCCTTTCTTTAAAAGAACCTGTTTTAATCCTTGAATTATTGTCCTTCCCATATTCACAATCGACCATAGTCCTCCAACAATCATAGCACCAACACCAATGAATCTTATATCAGACCTCCATATATTCCACGCAATATCAAGTGGTGAACCTGATATTTTATAGATATAAGAATAAACTGGAATACCTATAAACCAGCCTATTAGACCACCTATAAAAACAAGTAAAGAAACATTAAAACCTACAAGATATCCAACACCAACAAGTGCGTAAGAAATATCAAGGCCAAAATAAAATGTTGATTTAAATATGTTTTTACCAAATTCAACAGTTGAGTTAAAAATCTTTATAAAAGATGTAAAGATTTTAAATAAAAGACCAAATCCGAGCGCGTAAAAGATGTATTTCCCTTCTTTAAGTTGTTCGCCACTTTTTAAAACCTCTGCACATGCAACACCTTCCGGGTATGTGAGTGCCCTGTTTTCAACTATTAAAGACCTTCTTAATGGTATCATAAAAAGAACGCCAATTATACCACCTAAGGCTGATATAAAGAAGGTAAGCCAGTAGGGGAAGTTCTGCCATTGATTTATAATAACAAGTGCCGGTAATGTGAAAATAACACCTGCTGCAAGTGATTCACCGCTTGAAGCAATGGTCTGGACTATGTTATTTTCAAGAATTGTCCCTCTTCTTAATATTCCTCTTAAAATAACCATTGACATTACAGCAGCCGGAATACTTGCAGATACTGTCATTCCCGCATAAAGACCAAGATATACATTAGCCATTGTCATAACCAAAGAAAGAATAACACCAAGAAAAACTGCCTTAAATGTAAATTCTTTCAATTTTCCTCCTTTATCAGGTATAATCCTGTTTCATCATCTAAATTCCTTATAAATGATTTTTTGGATGGAAGAATAAACACTTCAAGTGTTGCTGATACAAATGCTTTAAAAAGATGACCACCAATCGCATTAAAATCTTTTTTCCCTAAAACTATATGCAAATGTAAAAATGGTTTCTTATCCTTTAAAGATATATCACCTGTCATTGAAAGAACCTCACATGATTCTTTTATCTCTGAATATATATATTCTTTTTTCTTCTCATCAAAATAACCTATATTTATATCTTCAACTGCACCAATACCTGAAACAAAACCAGAATTTATCTTATTCTCAACACAGAAATCAGTGAGTGTCTTTATTACTTCTTCACCTTTTTTAAGAACACACAAATAACCATCTTCAATCTTTATCACCTTCATTTAAAATCCTCCTCATCTTTATAAAACCCTTTTTAAACTTTATTCTTTTTTCAAGAAATAAGAGCACAAGAAAATAAATTCCAATAAAGATAAATCCCAATAGAACACCAAAAATCTCACTTTTTTTATTACCTATCAAGATCCCAAGAATCAGAAAAACTATTGGAAAGACATAGAAAAATATCATTGATAACCATTTAATTCTATCTTTTATCTCAAACTCAATCTTATTTCCTTCTTTTGCGTTAAGGGAATTATAAACATATATAAAATCACTATCTTTTTTTGAACATTCATCCCTTAAAGAACATCCAGAACATTCTTCTAAATTTCTTTCTATCTGGATAACCGCAAATTTACCATCTATCTTTTTCACTATTCCTTTTTCTATCAGAACTCCCCCACTAAAGAAAGAAATGCTTCCTTTGCCATATATGAACTCCTAACAAGTGGTCCAGAAACAACATATTTTATCCCTTTATTTAAAGCATAATCTTTATATTTTTCAAATATTTCAGGATGTATATATTCATAAACAGGAATATGATTTTTTGAAGGAGAAAGATATTGACCCAATGTTAATATATCACAACCAACATTTGAAATATCTTCTATTAATTCTTTAACATCTTTTTCTGTTTCACCAAGACCAAGCATTATTCCTGTTTTTGTTATAAAACCATTAAGTTTTGAAATCCTTAAAATTTCAAGAGACCTTTTGTAATCAGCCAAAGGTCTAACAGAAGGATATAGTTTTTTAACAGTCTCAAGATTATGATTTATAACATCTGGATTTCCATTAAAAATTTTTTTTAATGAGTTTAAATCACCCTTAAAATCAGGTATCAGGACTTCCACCTTTATATCTTTATTTTTATTCTTTATATACTTTATTGTATTCTCAAATTGTTCTGCACCACCATCATCAAGGTCATCCCTTGTTACAGATGTTATAACAACATAATCAAGATTTAATTCCAAAACCATCCTTGAGATATTTTCAGGTTCATCCTCATCAGGTTTTAATGGAATCCCCTTTTTAACAGCACAGAATCCACAATTCCTTGTGCATATATCTCCAAGTATTAGAAAAGTGGCTGTTTTATTATTGAAACATTTACCTATATTCGGGCATCTCGCCTCTTCACAGACAGTATGAAGTTTATAAGACCTTAATCTCTCTTTTAAGACTTCTATCCCTTCCCTTCTTTTTATCCCTTCCTTTATCCATAATGGAATGCTCATACAGGTTTATTAAACTCGTCAAGCCTCACAATCTTCGGTTTAAAATCCTGTTTCTCGTCAATGAACATAAAACTCATAATAATAACCCTATCCCCTACTCTTACAAGATTTGCCGCTGCTCCATTCACACATATCTCTCCATCTTTTCCATAGATAACATAAGTCTCAAATCTCTCACCTGTATCAACATCTGCGACAAGGACCTTTTCATATTCCCTTAAACCAACCATCTCAGCAATCTTTCTATCTATTGTGATTGAACCTTCATAATCAACAACCCTATCTGTTATCCTTGCAAGATGAATCTTTGATTTCAAAACCTCTATCATATCTTCATCATCTCCCCTGCTTTTATCTGAATAAAATCTTCACCATATTGTTTTTTAAAACCCTCCATTGCTTCATCACCTGTGCAATGGAAAGGACCAACTTTTTTTACCCTGTGCTCATTAAAGATATTCTGGACTTCATTAATCATATTTTCATCTGCATCAAGGAGGTGAAATCCACCACCAACGAAATTAAATATAGTTCCGTATCTTGAAGATACATCAAAAAGTTCTTTAAATCCTTGATGCGTGCAACCTGTGAATATTTTAAGACCTTCTTTCTCATTAAATATTAATGATTGTTCCTTTATTACATCACCAAGTGGACCTGTTGAGTAAACTTCCGGCAGAATCCTTTGATTTTTATCTATAATTCTCAGGTCAAATTTCAACGCATTCAATTCCTCAATTGTATCATCTGTGAATCCTGAAGGAACAAAAACTATTCTTTTTTCACCTTTTAATAGTTCAATCCCACCAATATGGTCCCAGTGTTCATGTGTGAGAAATATATATTTTATATCATTAAGACTTATTCCAAGTGTCTTTAGATTATGTTCAAGGTATAATGGATTTTCACCTGTATCAAATAAAAGATAGAAATCAGGGAAATATATGGATATTCCCCAACCTTTTAGAAGCCTTCTGTCTTTCGCCTTATCACTGAAAACAACAATAAATCTCATATCATAATATTAAGTAAATATATTACATTGTCAAGGATATAATACGGGAAAGTTGGAAAAGTTCATGCACATGGTGGAAAG
>CBFGJG010000042.1:0-16152 GCA_965649055.1 Caldifarciminota bacterium | reverse complement strand
TATAACCTACCTTGTGTGTTAGCATATATACCACCTATAATAATTGATGAGATTTATGATAAAATTTTTAGACAAAACTTAAATGTTAATTATAATAAATTGTACCACCATGTCCCTGATCTTCCCGTTTTTTGTTAATTTATCTCCTTGACATACAAACAGAAATCTGTTTATATTTTATTTATGAATATAATAAAAAACAAGAATGAGATTACAGAAGGTAAAATTTTTAAAAAAGAAAGAAAATATATATTGGAACTGATTGAAAAGGCAATAAATTTTGCAAATCCTGAAAATTCAATAAATAGAAATATTGAATTTAAAAATGAAAAATTATATATCTTCAATGAAAGTTTCAATATCAGGAATAGAAATGTTTATGTTATAGGATTTGGGAAGGCAGCATTGGGAATGGCTGAGGGAATAAAGAAAATTTTAAATAAAAAAGTTAAAAGATATATTTTAATCTCACCTGAAAAATATACTGGGAATGAATTTGAATACTACAGGTCTAGCCATCCTTATCCGAACGAAAATAGTGTTAAAGGGACAAAAAGGGTTATTTCTTTGATTCAAAATACTAAAAAAGATGACCATGTTATTTTTTTAATCTCAGGTGGTGGTTCTTCTTCTCTTGTTTTACCTGAAGACGGAATTACTTTAAGACAGAAGATAGAAATATCAAAAAAACTGATTGAATCTGGTGCAGATATTCAGGAAATAAATACAGTAAGAAAATTTTTATCAGGAGTTAAAGGAGGAAAACTCGCAAAGCTATGTAAAGCACAAATAATAAATCTTATTATATCGGATGTTGTTGACGATAGAATAGATATGATAAGTTCCGGGCCAACTGTTGAAAACAATACAACATTTGAAGAATTCAAAGAAGTCGTGAATAAATACAGAATATTTGAAGGCTTTCCCGAATTAAAGAAGTTTCTGAAAATTAAAAGCAAAGAAAGAATACTTTTAAATAACATTAATAATTTTATAATTTTAAAAAACATTGATGTATTAAAGGAAATTAAAAGAATATCTGAATTCAAAACATTTATAATTTCTTCAAGAATAAGAGGTTCACCAAATAATGCAGGTATTTTTTTAAGTGCAATAGCAGAGGATGTCTACTTTAACAATATTCCTGTGAGGAAACCCGTCATTCTAATTTCTGGAGGTGAAACAGAGGTAAATATTTCAGGGAAAAAGGGAAAAGGTGGTGCAAATCAGGAATTATGTCTTTATTTTATTCTGAATATTTCACCAAAAATGAAATTTGTTTTCTCTTCAATAGATACAGATGGTAAAGATGGCTCAAGTAATTATGCTGGTGCGATAGTTGACAATTATACTATTGGGCTTACTGGGAAGAAGAAAATATTATATTCTTTGGAATTACATAATGCTGAAAAAACTTTAAAGTCTTCAAAAGACCTTATTTTTACTGGCTTAACAGGAACTAATGTGAATGACATTCAGCTTATTTATATCTTTTGAACAAATTCCCGATCCTGTTATAATATTTTGCAAATGTTGATGGAATATGAACAACAAAAGGACTTAATCCCATATTTATTTTGGGATTTTTTAAGACATTCAAAAATTCGTCTTTAGAATTAAAATCGTCTATCTCGAATGAACAGGAACCTATTTCAAAGGGTATATGTGCATCACTTCCAACACTCATACTCTTTTTGTATTCTTTTGCAATTTTTAAAGCATTAAGATTATCTTCAAGAAAGGTTGTTCTTCCGTTGAATACTTCTATGATATCTACAAAATCTATTATCTTCATTAATGTCTCTATACCTATAGCTGAACGTCTAATTCTATCAAGAGGATGTGGAACACAAACAATACCTTCTTGTTCTTTTATAGCCCTTATTGTATCCATTATTGTCATTCCTTTTCTTATCTTTTCTTTTAAAAAATATCCGATAATTTCTCCATTCTTTGTTTTTATCTCTTCACCAAATATAATTTTAATATTTTTATAATCAGGGTAAATTGTAAGATGATTATGGTCTGTTATACCTATTACATTTAAATTCTTCCTTTTTGCAAATTGGATAATTTTGTCAATACTATTTAAAGAATCATAAGAATTTCTTGTATGTATATGAAGGTCTGCTTTTAATCTCATATTAATTTTTTAATATATATAAAAAAAAAGTCAATAAAAATGGGAGCCCGGAGGCTCCCGTATATATTAAAAGGAAGGAGGTCTTTATGCAATTATAAAGACGAACAGTTTCAAAAAAAGGTTCCAAAAATTTTTTATTTTTTAATGCTCTTTTAAAAATTTTATTGACATAAAAATCTTTTATCCTAAAATAAAAATGTGAGCGAAACCTTACTTATGATCAAACCTGATGGAGTCAAGAGATCTCTGATTGGAGAGATAATTAGAATTATTGAAAGAAATGATTTTAAAATAACAAACATAAAAATGGAAAAATTTACAAAAGAAAGGGCAGAAAGATTCTATGAAATCCATAGAGGTAAACCTTTCTTTGAAAGACTTATAAATTTTATGCTTACGGGTCCTGTTGTTGCAATAAGAATAGAAGGTGAAAATGCAGTTACAAGGATAAGGAATATAGTTGGGTCTACAGACCCTTCCAAGGCAGAAGATGGAACAATAAGAAAACTTTATGGAACGAATGTAACAGTTAACGCTGTTCATGCGTCGGATTCACCTGAAAGTGCAGAAAGGGAGATAAAATTTTTCTTCGGGGAGGAGAGATGGGTAGATTGATATTAACATTAAATTGTGGTAGTTCATCTGTAAAATATTCTCTGTTTGATTGTGATATATCAAAAGTATTAGCAAAAGGTATTGTAGAAAGGGTTACAGTTGGTGGTTCTTTTATAAAACACGAGATAACTGGTAATGATAAGATTAAGATTGAAGAAGAATGTCCAACACACAAAGAGGCTATTAAATTGATCTTGAAAGTTCTTGAAGATCCTAAAATAGGAATCCTTAAGGATAGAAAAGAGATTATAGCAGTTGGACACAGAGTTGTTCATGGTGGTGAGGTTTTTACAAAATCAGTGATAATAAAACAAGAGGTTATTGATAAATTTAAAGAACTATCAGACCTTGCACCTTTACATAATCCCCCTAATGTTTTGGGTATAGAGAGCGCAATGGAAATTCTTCCTGATATACCCCATATTGCAGTGATGGATACTGCATTCCATCAGACAATGCCAAACTATGCGTATATTTATCCAGTTCCATATGAATGGTATATGAAATACGGAATAAGAAGATATGGATTTCATGGAACAAGTCATCTTTATGTTTCAAGGAGAGCAGCCTGTCTTCTTGGTAAAAAACCGGATGAGGTTAACCTTATAACCTGTCATATAGGTAATGGGGCAAGTATAACAGCAATAAAGAAAGGCATATCAGTTGATACATCTATGGGTTTCACCCCACTTGAAGGCGTTGTTATGGGAACAAGGAGTGGAGATATTGACCCTGCAATTATAGGTTATATTTCCGAAAAACTTAATATTTCTGCATCTGAGGTAATAAATATTTTGAATAAAAAGAGTGGTATTCTGGGTATTACTGGAAAGTATACCGATAGAAGGGATGTGGAGACAGGAATTTCTGAGGGTGACGAAAGGTCAATTCTTGCATTCAAGATAGAGGCTTACAGAATAAGAAAATACATAGGTGCTTATACAGCTGTCTTAGGGCATGTTGATGCAATTGTTTTCACTGCTGGAGTTGGGGAAATGTGGCCTGAGCTAAGATATGAAGCATTAAAAGAACTTGATGAATTGGGGATAAAGATTGATATTGAAAGGAATAATAATGCAAAAAGCAGAGATAAAGAATTTGTTATCTCTTCGGATGATTCAAAAATAAAAGTTTTTGTAATACCAACAGATGAAGAGATAGTATTCATAGAAGATGTTATTGCATTGATTGAAAACAGGTACAAACATTATACAAGTTTTGAATATAGTTTCCAGAAACCTGATTATAAAAAAGGAGGATAGATGTTCAGGATAATTGAGAAAAAAATTCTTGCAAAGAATGTCAATAAGTTTGTAATTGAAGCACCATTGATTGCAAGAAAACATAAACCAGGTCAATTTGTGGTTTTAAAGATTGATGAAAAAGGTGAAAGGATTCCTGTTACTATTGCAGAGACGGATAAGGTTAAAGGAACAATTACATTAATAGTTCAGGAGGTTGGAAAAACAACATACAAACTTGGAACATTAAATAGCGGTGATTATATCCAGGACCTTATTGGACCACTTGGTAAAGAAGCTGAGATTAAAAATTATGGAACAGTAGTTACAATTGGTGGTGGAGTCGGAACCGCTATAGTTTATCCTGAGACAAAGGCATTAAAGGAAGCAGGAAATTATGTTATTTCAATAATTGGTTTTAGAAGCAAAGAACTCGTTATTCTTGAAGATGAAATGAGGAAATTTTCAGATGAATTATATATTACAACTGATGATGGAAGTTATGGAGAGAAAGGGTTTGTATCGGATAAATTAAAGAAGTTAATTGAGCAAGGGAAAAAGATAGACCTTGTTATTGCAATAGGACCTGCGATTATGATGAAAGTTGTTTGTGATTTAACAAGGAATTACGGTATAAAAACTATTGTCTCTTTGAATTCAATAATGCTTGATGCTACGGGAATGTGTGGTGCATGCAGGGTTGAAATAGGTGGTAAAACTATGTTTGCATGTGTAGATGGACCTGAATTTGATGGGCATCTTGTGAATTTTGACCTTCTTATTAAGAGGCTGAATACATATAGAGAGGAAGAGAAAATTGCACTTGAAAGATTCTTGAAAGAGGGGGGAAGATGAAAGAAAAAATTCCAAGACAGGAAATGCCAAAACAGAAGCCTGAAGAGAGGATTAAAAATTTCAATGAGGTTGCACTTGGTTATACGGAAGAGAATGCTCTAAAAGAGGCATCAAGATGTCTGCAGTGTCCGAAACCTTTCTGTGTTGATGGATGTCCTGTTAATATAGATATTCCAGCATTTATTAAACTAATTAAGGAACAAAAATACATTGAGGCAGTAAAAAAGATAAAAGAAGACAACGCATTACCAGCAATTTGCGGTAGGGTTTGCCCACAGGAAGAACAATGTGAGAAGAAATGTGTTTTAGGGCTTAAAGGGGAGCCGGTTGCCATAGGAAGGCTTGAAAGGTTCGTTGCAGATTATGAGGCTGAAAAAGGTGTAATCGATATTCCAAAGATTGAGAAAGAGAACAATATAAAAGTTGCGATAGTGGGTTCAGGCCCTGGGGGGTTAACCTGTGCAGCTGATTTAAGAAGAATGGGATACTCTGTTACTATTTTTGAGGCATTGCATAAGGCAGGTGGGGTCTTAATATATGGAATTCCTGAATTCAGGCTGCCTAAAAAAATAGTAGAAAGGGAGGTGGATTATTTAAGAAAAATGGGGGTTAGTATCCAGGTTAATGTGGTCGTAGGAAAAACAATAAGTTTAAAGGAAATATTTGATTCTGGATATAAAGCAATATTTCTGGGACTTGGTGCAGGACTCCCAAAATTTATGAATATAGAAGGTGAAAACCTTCTTGGTATATATTCTGCTAATGAATTCTTGACAAGGACAAATTTATTAAAGGCATATCTTTTTCCAGAATATGATACACCAATAAAAGTAGGTAAAAGGGTTGCAGTTATTGGTGGAGGAAATGTCGCAATGGATGCAGTAAGAAGTGCTTTAAGACATGGTGCTGATGAGGCAATAATAATTTACAGAAGGTCAAGGGAAGAGATGCCTGCAAGGGAAGAAGAGGTTGAAAATGCAGAGGAGGAAGGAGTAAAATTCCATTTCCTCGTGAATCCAAAAAGGTTCATAGGTGATGAGAAAGGATTTGTAAAAGGTGTAGAACTTATAAAGATGGAACTTGGGGAGCCAGATGCATCGGGAAGGAGAAGACCTATACAGATTCCGGGGAGTGAATTCATACTTGACGTTGATACAGTGGTTATTGCAATCGGGGCTGGACCGAACCCTTTACTTTTACAGGAAACACCAGGAATAAGAAGAAATAAGTGGGGTTATATAGATGCAGATTTTGCTACAGGTAAGACATCTATGAAAGGAGTATTTGCCGGAGGTGATATAGTAACAGGTGAGGCAACAGTAATAGAGGCAATGGGTTTCGGAAGAAGGGCAGCAAGGGCAATAGACGAATATATAAAGACAGGAAATTGGTAAAGAAAATTCTTGAAAATTCTTGACAATTATTATAATTGTTATAAATTAATTAAAGTGGGCCGTTAGCTCAGCAGGTAGAGCACCGGCCTTTTAAGCCGGGAGTCGCAGGTTCGATTCCTGCACGGCTCACTATTTAAAATTATGGAGGTTTTTATATGTTAGGATTGGTTTTATTGTTTTCATATCCTTCACTAACCGGACCTTCAGGTTCCTTTACAATAATTTCAGCACGTTCTCTTCCTATGGCAAACCTGAGTTTCTTTTCGGGTATCCAGTATACAAGACAGCATTATCTCGAAAGGTATACTGATACTGTAACAACATATGATGTTGACCATCATTTTGCAAAAGGGTATGTAGGGCTTGCTTATGGAATACTCGATTACATTGAAGCGTATTTTGGTGGAACTTTCTATGTAAAATATGAGGAAAGAAAAGACGGTGATGCCGGCTATCAACGTGATTGGGGGAATCCTGGAAATGAGAATATCTATGGTGGTTTCAAACTTTCAATACCAGTTTTGAATGACACACCAAGAATTCCTGTTGGTATATTCGTAGGTTTTCATGGTGCTGGTAAAACGACTATTATCCAGAGAAGAGTTGAAGATGCTGTTAAAAATGGAAATTTCTATCCTACTAACACCCACAGGGCAGATTACCAAGGTGATTTTCTAATAGATATTGAGATCTTTCCTTTAATGATACATGGGAATCTTGGATATTTTAAGCGTGGTGTAAGGGATAGGTTTACAGAATATGATACTTTGAATGACTATTTTAATGCGCTTGATTCAATGAATAATACTAATAGTTTTCTTTATGGTGCTGGTGTTGAACTCTGGGCAGGCCCTTTTACAAGGTTCCTTCTTGGAGTTAAGGGGAATGTTCATCTTAAAGATATAAATATTAAGGATACACTTATGGGTATGGTAGGTATAAGGTTTACAACACCAGTGGGTGTTACATTTGATTTTGGTGGGGAATATTCATTGATGAATAATAGTATAGATATGGTCCCTGATTGGGATTACAGAAATAGAGAAGATTATTTCAACGAATCAGGTAAATGGAAATTCACATTTGGTTTCACTACAACAAATGCGTTAATAGAGAGGAAGAAAGAGGTTCCACCTCCCCCACCACCAAAACCAAAAGAAGGAACACTAATAGTAAGTCTTAAGGATATGGAAACGGATGAACCTTTGATGGCTAATATAATCTTTGAGGATACTACTATTCAACCATATTCAACAGATATCACTGGCAAGGTCACAATAAAACTTAAACCGGGAACTTATAATTTCAAGCTTGTTAAGGATGGTTATATTTCAAAACAAGGAACTATAAATATAATAGCAGATCAAACTATAAATATTGACCAGACATTAAAGAAAATATATATTCCTGTAGGAACATTTACCGGAACTGTTACAGATGCGAGGTCAAAGAAACCAATCGCCGCAAAGATAACATTCCTTGGAACTGATGAAAAACCAATCACATCAGATATTGAAACAGGTATATTCAAGAAGGAATTGAAAGAAGGGACTTACAATGTAAAGATTGAAGCGGATGGATATGTTCCGCAAACAATAGTGGTGGTTATAAAGGATAAAGAAACAACGATACAAAATATTGGTTTATATGAACAACTTAAAGAGAAACAGGTTCTTGTTTTCAATGATATTAACTTTGAAACAGGAAGTGCAGTGATTCTACCAACTTCTTATCCTATCCTTGACAACATTGCAGAACTGCTTAAAGCAAACACAACTGTTGTTGTTGAGATTGGTGGACATACTGATTCACAGGGTTCTGATAGTTATAACCTAAGATTATCAGAATCCAGGGCAAACGCTGTAAGAAATTATCTTATTCAGCGTGGTGTTGAAGCATCAAGGCTTATTGCTAAAGGTTATGGTGAATCTATGCCTATTGCACCAAATACAACAAGGGAAGGAAGAGCAAGGAATAGAAGGGTAGAATTTAAGGTTATTTCACAGTAGTTTGTCATTACTTGATGAATTAAATGAAGAGCAAATAGTATGCGTTAAACATTTTGAGGGACCTGCGCTGGTTTTAGCCGGCGCAGGTTCTGGTAAAACAAGGGTAATTACCTATAGAATCGCATATCTTAATCATTTCTATAAAATTCCCTTATACAATATAGTTGCTGTTACATTTACAAATAGAGCAGCTGACGAGATGAAAGAAAGGATAAGGAATCTACTTAAAAGGGACCCAAGTGAACTTAATATAGGAACAATTCATTCTTTCTGTGCAAGAATATTAAGGGTTTATGCAGATAAAATTGGTTATAATAATAACTTTAGTATTTATGATACGGATGAGCAGAAGCAGGTTCTGAAGAATATATTTAAAAAACTGGAAATACCGGAAAAGAAAATATCTATAGGCTATGTTCAGAATGCGATTTCACATTATAAGAATAGACTTCTAAATTATAAGAGTATTGTTGAAAAAGATGAAAAAAGCCATTACCTTAAAAAAATATTTATGGAATATGAGAGTGAAATGTTCTTTTATAATGCAATGGACTTCGATGATTTACTTTATAATATAGCAAGAATTTTAAAAGAATTTCCTGATATAAGGGAAAGATTGGGTGAAAAATTCAGGTTCATTTTAATAGATGAATATCAGGATACAAATCATGCTCAATATGTGATTTTTAAGCTACTTGCAGAAAAACATAATAATATATTTGTTGTTGGCGATGATGACCAGTCAATATATAGTTTCAGAGGTGCTGATATTAATAATATTCTTAATTTTGAAAAAGACTTCAAAAATGTTAAAATATATAAACTTGAAAGAAACTATAGATCTACAGGATACATTCTTGACGCAGCATCTTATATGATAAAAAATAATCTTTTAAGGATGGGCAAAACATTATGGACAGATAAACCGGCTGGTGAAAAGATTAAAATTTTTTCTGCACAGACAGACATAGAAGAAGCAGATAAAATAGCATTTAATATTTTGAAAGAATCAAAAAAATACGATTACTCTGAAATGGCAGTATTTTACAGGACAAATGCACAATCAAGGCCTATTGAAGAGGCACTAATAAAGATGAATATTCCCTATAAAATTTATAAAGGTATAGTGTTTTATGAAAGAAAAGAGATAAAAGATATTCTTGCTTATATGAGATTTATATTGAATAAGAATGATGTCACAAGTTTTTTAAGGATTATAAATACTCCATCAAGAGGTATAGGAAAAGTTACAATTGATAATATCCTAATTACTTCAGAAAAAAGAGGAATACCTGTATGGGATGCAGCAAGAGAGGTAGGGGAAATAAATAGTAAGGTAGAAGATTTCGTTGAGATGATAGAAGAAATGGGTAAGATTAAAAAACCTGATAAACTTTTAAAAAAAATAATAGAAGAAACAGGAATTATTCGTTTACTTGAAGAGGAAGGAACACCAGAATCATTATCGAGGATTGAAAATATTGAAGAACTCGGGCGTTCAATTGAATATTTTATGGAAAGGAACCCAGAAGCTGAGCTTGCTGATTTTCTTCATGAAGTTTCCCTTCTCACAGATATTGATAGAACAGAAAAAGGTAATAGAGTATCTCTTATGACTATACACAATGCAAAAGGGCTTGAGTTCCCAGTTGTCTTTATATCAGGTCTTGTTGAAGGCATCTTCCCGCATTATTTGTCTTATGATAGTTCAGGTATCGAAGAAGAGAGAAGACTCTTTTATGTTGGTATTACCCGCGCAAAAGAAAAGGCTTATATATCATTTTACCAGACAAGACTGTCCAATTATAGAAGTTTTGAAGATTTTGTTTGTTCAAGGTTTATTGAAGAATTACCTCCGGATGCAGTAGAGATAGAAGGAGAAATAAGAAGAAAAAAGGTAAAATCAGATTTCGGTGGAAAGATTGTTTCTCATCCTGTATTTGGTGAAGGAATAATTATAAAAAAAGATGGAGATAATTTTCTTATATCTTTTAATGGGGTTGTAAAAAAGATAAAAAAAGGTTTTTTTACGATAAAGGAATAAAAATTCAAAAAATTGTAACAAATCAATTCTTTATATGTTATATTATATAGAATGAACACAGAGGAAATTTACAGGAGATATAAAAATATGATATTAAGTATAAGTTACAGGATAACAGGGAATATAGCTGATAGTGAGGATATACTTCAAGATACAATACTTGAGTATGAAAAAAGAAAACCTGAAGGTAATATAAAGGCATGGCTTATGAAGGTTGCAACAAATAAGTCTATAAATCTTGTTAAGAATAATTCCAAGACCTATGAATTATTCTTAGAAGAAGAAGACCCTGAATCCTGTTTATTAAAAAAAGAAATAAAGGAAGTTGTCCAAAAGGCAATGATGAAACTTGAGCCAAAAGAAAGGGCTATAATTACCCTGAAAAAATTTGAAAACCTTTCACATAAGGAGATTTCAGATATACTGAATATTTCAGAAGAAAACAGCAGGATTATATTGATGAGGACACTTGAAAAATTAAAAATTTATCTTGAGCCTTATATAGGAGGTAGTAATGGAAAAAAAGATATTTGAGTTAATTACCGGGGAAAAGAATATTATAAAAAGAATTTTTATTTTTTTATCCATATTACCTGATAGAAGACTTCGCAAAGAATATAATGAATATAGAAAGGTTTGGAGACTACTTGATAATCTCCCTACATATAAGAAAGAAAGAAGAATGATACCTATCCTTTACCCTGCATTTGTTTTTTCATTAATACTTATACTACTTGGTATTTATGTTGGTAAAAACTCATATAAATATCAGGAATATATAACATTAACCGAGGAGGTGATTTACTTTGAAGAATAAACTTATTAATATTTTAATTATAATTCTTATTTGTGTTGTATCTGTTAGTGCTGGTTTTGCAATAGGTAGATACATAACCATTAGAAGGAATGCAAGATATTTCTCAAGATTTGTTTCGTATCATATGATTAAACCTGAGATAGATAAATTCAGGAAAGAAATGGCACCACTTATGGAGGAAAAGATAAGGAAAGATGAACTTTTAATTGTTGCTATTACAAAGGGTGATAGTGATTTTGCATTTCAGATTTCAGAAGAGATCATTCAGCTTGAACTTGAGATGAGGGAAAAAGTTATAAGGCATATAATTGAGACATCAAAAGACATGCCACCAGATATGAGGAAGGCTTTTATAAGAGGAATTTTGATGAGAGATTTAAGAAAACCAGTAAACTTTAAACCTTAAAAGGAGGTTCTATGAAGTATTTATTATTGGCTTTTGCTTTTATCCCTTTCACAGTCTTAGCACAGGATATTGTGAATGAGGAAGAAGTTATTGAATTAGCAATGGGTCCCCATACACCGATGCTTAAGGAGATGATGGATAAGCTTGAAATTGGTGCTGATTTGAAGACAAAGATTGAAGACCTCTGGTATCAACATCAAAAGGAAATGCTTGACGCGAGATATAATATTGAGAAGAAAGAGATGGAACTGATGGATATTTTAAGAAAGGATGATTTCTCGATTGAGAAATTTCAGGCTAAATGGAAAGAGATACAGCAACTGAAGAACGATATGGAACTTAAGATACTGAACTTCAAAATTTCAGTTTATAAACTACTTCCAAAAGAGAAGGCAAAAGAAGCAAAACATTGGTTATTCTGCGGGAAAGAAGAGATAAGAAAAAAGATAATAAAGAAAGTAATGGAAAAAGAACAGGAACACAGGTGCACACAAGAACAAAAACAGGAACACAAATGCACCGAGGAACAGAAACAGGAACATAAGTGTAAGCAACAGGATGTTAAGTGAATGAAGGGGCTTAAAAAGCCCCTTTTTTATGGATTATTTCTTTTCCGAAAAATTCACTGAAAAAAGTAAAATTATACCCGACGAAGAATGGAAACATATAAGGGTCAAAAGAATAAGAGACAATCAAATTTTTGGGATTTTAGATGGTAAAGGTAATGTTTATTATGTTTATTTTAAAGATAAAGAGATAATGATAAAAGATATTAAAACAGTAAAGTTCGATAAAGATATATTCATTTCATCTGCATTGCCTGAAGGGAAAAGGATTCATTTCTTATGTGAAAAACTTGCAGAATTTGGTGTTAAAGGATTCATCCCTTTAATAACTGAAAGGTCTTTGAGGATAGTGAAGAAAGATAAGATAAAGAAATACATTATTGAAGGAATGAAACAATCGGGAAATCCTAATCTACCATTGATATATGATGGAATGAAATTAGAAGATGTTTTGAATATGGGATTTAAAAAGATATATTTTGGTGATATAAACGGTGAAAGAATTGAAAAGATAGAAGATGGTCTATTTTTAGTAGGTCCGGAAGGAGGTTTTACAGAAGAGGAAAAGAATTTGATTTTATCAAAAGGTGGTTTCCCAATAAAACTATCAGATTATATCTTAAGGATAGAAACAGCGGTGATTGCATTCCTTGCAATAGCAAAATAGTTTCATTATTTATAAAAGATACAGATAATCAATCGATTAATTGCTTTAAATAGAGAAATTTACTGATTCAATTAAAATTAAAAGAAATAAAGACTCAAAAACTTGACTTTTTATTTAATTATTTTTATAATAAAAATAACATAGATTCGGAGAAATGTATAATGTTGATAAATTACATTTTAATCTTATCTGTTGAATATTTAGATTTAAGATTAAAGGAAGCAGATTCATTATTTTTCTCACAACATTTCTTGAAGGCTGAAAGTTTATATAACGAGGTTCTTATTAATGCGAAAGGTATAGAAAGAGGGGTATGTCTGAAAGGGCTTGGAAACATCTATTTTTCTTTCGGTGATATAGAAAAATCAAAGAAATTTTATAATGAGGCTTTGAAGATATTTAAAAGTGAGAAGTATTATCCAGGTATTACAAAGATTTACATTAATTTAGGAAGCCTTTCATTTTATCAAAATAATATTTATGAGGCAAAAGATTTTTTTAATCAAGCATTAAAGATGAATCAAAAGATAAAAGAGAAATCAATAGAAGATAAAATAGATGAGATTAATGTTTATCTTATGCTTGGGAATATATATATTACTGAGGATAATTTTGAAGAAGGTAAAAAAACGCTTTATTCTGTTATCCAGAATTCAGAAAAAATAGGGTATAAAAAAGGGATTATAGACGGTTCATATTTGATAGGAAGTATTTTTATAAAAAAAGGCGAACCTGACAGTGCAATGAAATATTTTGGTCTTTCCTGCTCTCTTTCATTAAATCTTGGACTTTATAAAAGTGCAGCTGATGCTTATCGAGAGATGGGAAATATTTTAAGAAAACTTGGTGATTATGATTTATCTTATGAGTATCTTAATAATGCTTTGATATATATACGGAAATTGAAGGGTGAAAGAGGAATACTTATTGGTGAAGGCGAGATTCTGATTAATATTGGGAATTTATTAGTTGATATGGGAAAATACCATGCGGGGATTGAAAATTTTAAAAATGCTTATGAAATATTTAAATATACAAAAAACGAAACATGGGAGATAGAGGCTTTATTCAGTATAGGCTATTCGTATATACTGTTGGCACCTGCAAAAAGTATATATCTTGATACTGCAATTTATTATTTTAATCTTTCAAGACAGATTATAATGGATAAAAAAGATGAAGGATTGTTTTTTAATAATTTAGGTATTGCATATGAAAGAAAAGGAGAATTCGATAAAGCAATTGAAAATTATGAAAAATCCCTTGATATTTATAAGTTAACAATGGATTCTGTTGGAATCACAAAGGTTCTCTGTAATTTAGGAAATCTATACGTTATAAAAGGTGATTATAAGAAAGGAATAGATTACTATAAAGAAGCAATTAAGATTGCTGAAAAGAGTAAAAGAAAGGATTGGGAATTGTCAATACTTTCAAATCTTGGATTTGCATTTTATAAATCAGGTGAAACTGATGAGGCAATAAATTCATTAAAAATGGCAGTTGATATGGTTGAAAATCTCAGGGGTAAACTGACAGGACAGGAATTTAAATCTGCATTCTTTGAAAACAAGATATTCATTTACGAGATGCTTATTGAACTTTATTTTAAAAAAGGTGATGCAAAAAACTCATTTTATTATGCAGAAAATGCTAAATCAAGGGCATTTCTTGATTTACTTAGAGGTATTGATATTTCTGAAAGGGAGGACCTTTCTATAGAGATTAAAGAACTTATAAAGAAGGAACAGGAACTTGAAAGGAAGATAGAATTCCTTACAGGACTTCCTGAACAGACAAGTGCTATAATTGAACATAACAAGATAATAAAAGAATTGTCTAAAAAATTCCCAGATTATAATATACTGAAATCTAAAAAACCTATTGATGTAAAAGAGGTTCAAAAAATTCTTGATGACAAAACAGCAATCATTGAATATTTTGTAGGTTTTGAAAATGCCTATGTATTTGGAATAACAAGTAATAAATTATGTATAAGAAAAATAGATGCGAAACCAAATGAAATTTATCAAAAAATTAAAGATTATCGTGATTTTATAAGGATGCCTTCAAGTTTTGATGATAATGATTTTTTGGATTTATCTAAATGGTTTTTTAATAAATTGATAAAGCCTGTATGGGATGAGATAAAAGATAAAAAAAGACTATGTATTATTCCTTATGGCTCTTTACACAATCTTCCTTTTTCAACAATTGTTATTGATCCTGAGACAAAAAAACTTATTATTGACAATTTCGATATTTTTTACGCGCCATCTTCCTCAGTATATTTAATTGCAAGGAATAAAAATAAACTCAAAAAGGAATCATTCGTTATTTTCGCAAAGTCCAAATTTAGAGAGCATCCAGCGTGGTTTGATATGCCTTTAAATGGAACTATAGGAGAAAAAGATTCTATATTAAAGATTGGATTAACAAAAAATATTAAGATTTTTTCAGATGATTCACTCTCAAATTCTTTTCCAACAGAGACAAATGTGAAGAAAAATGTTAAAGATTTTGATATAGTTCATTTTGCAACTCACGGTAAACTTGCACCGGGTGATTCTGCAATGGAATCAAGAATAATACTCTCTAAAGATGAAGAGAACGATGGGGAACTAAAGGTAAAAGAAATATTCAATTTGGAATTAAATGCATATCTTATAACATTATCTGCATGTGAAACAGGACAGCTAAGAGGATTTTCAGAGTCAGGTTTCATTGGTGATGAACTTACAGGATTAAGCAGGGCTTTTATATATGCTGGAACTCCTTCAGTTGTTGCATCATTATGGAAGGTTAGTGATGATGCAACAGTTCTTTTAATGATGAATTTCTATAAAAATTTAAAGTCAAAAGACAAAACAAAGGCATTATGTGATGCACAGAGGTGGTTAAAGAAACAGGAATTCTATGATAAACCATTTTACTGGGCACCATTTGCAGTTTTTGGTGATTGGAGATAAATTACGGGAATAAAATGAAAAATTTTGCGTATTTAAGTAATGAAAAAGATGAAATATTGATAGAAAGAATAAAAAGGGGTGATAATGATAACTATGCTGTTATTGTTGAGAGGTATAAGATGAAAGTTTATAATTTAGTTTATAGAATGGTTCAAAATAGAGATGATGCAGAAGACCTTGTTCAGGAAATATTTATAAAGGTCTTTCGTTCACTAAATAAATATAATTGTAATTATCCATTTTATCCTTGGGTTATGAAAATAGCTTATAACCATACAATAAGTTTTATAAGGAAGAAAAATCGTGAAAAGGAAATAATGAACAAAATAGAAATGGTTAAATCGGAAGACCCTTTAGAGGAACTTAATAAAGAAGAGTTTATAGAGAAAATATCGCTTATATTTTCGAAATTAGAAGAAGAATATC
>CBFGJG010000041.1:0-17752 GCA_965649055.1 Caldifarciminota bacterium | reverse complement strand
ATAACAAGATACATAGGGACTGAACTTTTTGCTGAAAAATTTAATATTAAATTTATGAGAAATCCTTATATAAATACCCTTGTAGTAATGGGATTTGCAACGTATCTTTCATTGGGTCCCTGGCAGAATATCTGGCCTGTATTCGGTGCTGCGAACCAACTCGTTGCTGCACTTGCTTTAATCGTTATTACAACATGGCTTTTAAGTAAAAATAAAATAACAATATACACTGTAATCCCTGCAATTGTTATGTTAATCATCACTATTTCAGCACTAACTATTCAAACCCATAAATTTATTATAAATAAAAAGATAATGCTCTCTTCTATTTCTATTATACTTCTTTTACTTTCTTTCTTTATGATATTTGAAACAATATCATTCATAGTAAAAAAACGGAAAAAATAATGGAACTCTTCTTATTTATCATTATCAAAAATAAAAACGGAGGTTAAAAATGTTTTTTATAATTTTATCTGTTTATCTTAATATTTTAAGTGGTGATGTTTTGGTTAAATCAGAAGGTGTATGGAAAGATGGATTCCCCGAGATGGAGCTGAAAGAAGGTGATACTGTGAATGTTCTTGATGGAAAGGCAGAGATTATTTACGATAATTTAACAACAATAGTTGCTGATTCAGGAACTATTATTGGAATAAATTCTTCAGGGAATCAGAATAGGATTTATCTTAAAATAGGTAAGGTATGGTCAAAAATATCAAAATTAATTTCCGGTAAGGCTTTTGAGATAGAAAATCCTGTCTGTGTTGCAGGTGTTCGCGGAACAGAATTCATTGTCTCATATTCAGAAGATTCTTCTGATATTGAGGTCCTTGAAGGAGAGGTTGAGGTTAAGGAAAAAATGACAAACAAATTGGTTATGTTAAAAAAATTGCAGAGGATAAAAGTGAAGAGGAAAATCATCGGTAGAATTCAGAATATAGATGAGGCGAGATTTATTCACTGGTATAGATGGGAGAAAAAAGATGCAGAGAGAATCATTGAAAAGATAAAAGAAAGAAGGGAAAGAAGGGAAATATATCTTGAGAGGCTCGAGATACTGCAAAGGAGACTAAAGGATAAAGGAATAGAAGATAAGATAAAAGAACTTAATGAAGAGGGATTAAAAGATGAAGATTTAACAAAGTTAAAGGCAGAATTCCTGATAAAGAAGATAGAAGAAAATATTTCAAAGATGGAATTGAAAATACAAGAAGGTAAGAATCTCGTAAACCAAATAAAATCAGATGGTGAAAGATTAAGGAATCTTATAAGGAAGAAAGAGATAAGAGAAGCTAAGGCTTTACTAATAAAAATAGAGCAAGAACTGATAATATTAAAATTAAAAGGTAAGGAAATACAGATTATATCCGAGAAAATCAGGATTGATAAGGAGAAACTTGATGAACTTCTGAAAGCAATTAAGAATAAAAAGTCTATGAAAGAATTATCAAAGAGGCTACAGAAGACGATAAAAGAAGCAGAGAGAATGCTTGAAAAGATAAGAAGATGGAAAGATGAATATGGAATTTTTGAGAAAAAACTTGAGGAGATAAAGAAAAAATTCCTGAATAGATGATGAAATTTATAAAGAAATACAGATCTATCATATTTTTTGCGTTATTTTTCTTAGAGATAACATTGGGATATAAACTAATACAGAATTATCCTTATAATGTAAGGATATTTAAAACCCCATTTGATGACAGGATACCATTTTTATCAATATTTATTATTCCTTATCTCATTTACTATTTTTATATTTTTATACCTTTCATTCTTTCAATAGCGAATGAAAAAGGATTTTTTACATGTTCTATCAGTTATTTTATAGCAGCCACTATTTTAAGTTTATTCTACATATTCTTCCAGACAACAATAACAAGACCTGATATCTATTCTGATAATATATTAAATAAACTCGTTCTTTTTATTTATAAGATTGATAAACCTTTAAATCTTTTTCCGAGCGGTCATACAACATTTTCAGTATTAACAAATCTTTGCCTTATCAGAATTAATAGAAAATTATCAATCATTATTTCGCCTTTAACCTTTCTTATTGTTCTATCAACATTATTTATAAAACAACATTTTATACCAGATGTTGTTTCTGGTATCATTCTTTCTTTCCTTGTATATTTTTTAATCTTCAAAAGGGTATATGGTAATTAAGATTAGAAAGAATCAATTTACAGGTTGGACAGCAGTTATTATTTCTTTCATCTTTATTAATCTTTGGACATTCTGGGGAATAAATGAAAATTTCCATGAAGGATGGTATTCTGAAAAACTCTTAGAAAACATATTAATGCTATTTGGACAATACTTAATAGTTCCTATTGTTTTTATCCTTTTGTGTATTATTTCTCTAAAATGGAATATAACAGGTTCCATTATCTATTTTATTCTTGGGGTTCTCTGTTTTATATTCTTTGGTCGCCGTGGTATAGCAGCACCATTTTTTATAGCAACACCTCTTTTTATTCTTGGTTTTCTTTTCCTATTTGGATATGTGAAGAATAAAAAAATAGCATATTTCCTGATCTTTGTAATACCATTGATACAGATAATTACAATTGGAAGTTTTAATATAATAAAAGTATCAAAAAGGGTTGATGATAAAAATTATGGATTAAGAATAATTGAAGGTAATGGAATAGAATTAATCCTTGCACCGGAAGGTCCTGGATGGCCTGATAATGGGACGCCCTGGGAAGAAGCAAGATGGATATGCGCACATTTAAGTGAAGATGGAACTAAAATACTTGATGAAGAGGTGAATATATGGAGGCTTCCAACTATTGAAGAAGCGGTAAAGATAATGGTTTATCACGGTTTGAATGCTGGTGGAGAATGGGACAGCGTAAATAAGAAAGCAAAGTATAAATTCACACCTGATAAAGAAACACCTTTATGGAACCCACATAGAAAGACAATATATCTCTGGACATCAACAGAGTTTAATAAAGATGAGGCATACATAATAACATACAATGGTAATGTCAGGACTGAATTTAAGGATAGAAAGGCAGATTACTTAAATTTCAGGGCAGTGAAAGATAGATAGTTTTTATCTTTCATCCTTATGATGTTTTATTATCCTTCCTTCTGCTATAAATATTACATCTTCACATATATTTGTAGCAAGGTCTGCAATCCTTTCAAGGTTTGAAGAGATATTCAATATCCTTAAAAGGCTTTCGCTCTTTTCCGGCGATTTCTTTATCAAACTTATAAGGTTTCTGAATATCCTGTTCCTGAGATTATCAACTTTATCATCCCTTACGCAAACATCTTTAGCAAGTTTTACATCATTATCAGTAAATGACCTGATACTATCTTTAAACATTGACAGAGTCTCATCAAACATCTCATTTAATTCTTCTTTCATCAATATATCAAGATTATTTATAAGAAAGATTGAACTCTGTGCTATATTTACAGCATGGTCGCCAATTCTCTCAAAATCATTATTCATCTTCATTATCATTATTATAGTCCTTAAATCCTTTGCCCTTGGTTCAAATTGTGCTATTGTCTCAATGCATAGTTCTTCTATTTCTATTTCCTTTTCGTTTGCAATATTTTCGTCAACATCTAAAATATTTTTTAATGTTTCAATATTCCTTCTGAACAAAGAATCTATTGATTTAAAAATCATCTTTTCAACCAACGATGAATACTCTATTATCTCCCTTTTTAAAATATTTATCCTTTCTTCAATCATTATCCAAACCTCCCTGAAAGATATTCTTCTGTTTTTTTGTTTTGTGGTGTTGTGAACATCTTTTTTGTATCACCAAATTCAATCAATTCTCCAAGGTAAAGGAATGCAGTGTAATCAGAGATTCTTCCAGCCTGACCAATATTATGCGTTACTATAATGACAGTAACATCTTTCTTTAACTCTATCAGTAATTCTTCTATTTTTAATGTAGATTGTGGGTCAAGTGCTGATGTGGGTTCATCAAAAAGTATAACTTCAGGGTTTGTTGCAAGCGCCCTTGCTATGCATAATCTCTGCTGCTGTCCACCTGAAAGTTCCATTGCATTTTTATTAAGCCTGTCTTTCACTTCATCCCATAGCCACGCCTTCTTTAAAGAAATCTCAACAACCTCCATCAATTTATTTTTATTTCTTATACCTCTTATCCACAATCCAAATATAATATTTTCATATATGGATTTAGGGAATGGATTTGGTTTCTGGAAAACCATTCCTATCTTCATCCTTAAATTTGTAACATCTATCTTATTTGATAAAATATTTTCACCATCAAGAATTATTTCTCCTTTTATCTTTACATCCTCCGAGAAGTCATGCATACGATTAAAACATCTTAAAAGTGTAGTCTTACCGCATCCTGAAGGTCCCATTATTGCGGTTATCTTGTTTCTTCCAATTAAGAAATTTATGTTTTTTAAAATATGCGAATCTCCAAACCATAGATTTAAATTCTTTACCTCTATATTATTATTCACCATTTTTTACCTCTTCTAATTCTGTATCTTACATATATTGCTAAACCATTCATAAAGAATACAAGTAATAAAAGGACAATTGCTGTTCCATATGCAATTGGAACCTGTAATTTTGCATGTGTCCCTTCTGTCATCAATGCATATATATGATACGGAAGCGCCATTGTTTCTCTAAATATTGATTTAGGTAATTTTCTTGAAAAGAATGTGGCAGCTGTAAATAATATTGGTGCAGTTTCTCCTGCTGCCCTTCCCACACTTACTATAATCCCGGTTAGTATTCCCGGGAATGCCACAGGCAGGACAACCTTTAAGATTGCCTCACTTTTTTTTGCACCCATTGCATATGCCGCTTCCCTGAAACTATAAGGGACAGACTTTATTGCTTCTTCTGTTGATTTTATTATTGTTGGAAGGATCATTATTGCAAGGGTCAGTCCACCTGAAAGTATTGAAACACCAAATCTAAAAAAGACTACAAATACAGCAAGGCCAAATAGTCCAAATATTATAGAAGGAATCCCTGAAAGAGTTCCTATTGTTATCTTTACAAAATTAAGAAACCAGTTATTTTTTGAATATTCTGTAAGGAATATTCCTGTTAATATACCAATAGGTGAAGCAACAATTATTGATAATAAAGTTAAATAAAAAGTTCCTATTATTGCTGGAAATATACCACCTTTTGTCATTGATTCCCTTGGTGGTTGTGTGATAAATTCCCAGCTTAAAACCCTTATCCCATTCTTAAAAAGAATAAATATAAGGATGAAAATAAAAGATACTGAAATAAAAATTGATAATCTTAAAGAAATTAATCCTAAAAATGAAATTATTTTTCTTTTTCTCATAATTTCTTTATCCTCAGATATTCTGCAAAGACAATTGATATAAGTGTAATAAAGAATAATACTACACCAATCCCAAATAGTGCTTTAAAATGTAAACTACCAGTCATTGTTTCACCCATCTCAGCAGCAATGGTTGCGGTCATTGTCCTTACCGGACAGAATATAGATTTTGGGATCACGGATGCACCACCTGCAACCATAAGAACAACCATTGTTTCGCCTATAGCCCTGCCAAAACCAAGTATTATGGAAGAGATAATACCGAGCCTTGCCTTAGGTAGAACCACAAAACATATAGTCTCCCATATATTTGCACCGAGTGCATAGGATGCTTCCCTTAGTTCTTTAGGGACAGAAGTTATAGCATCTTCTGAGATGGAAGAGATGATTGGTAAAACCATTATACCAAGTATTATTGAAGCGGTAAACAGGTTAAGTCCTGTGGATATTTTTAAATATTTTACAAAAAATGGTCCTAAAAATGCCATACCGAACAAACCATATATAACCGATGGAACACCTGCAAGGATTTCTATAAATGGTTTTATAATCTCTTTTAATCTGGGGTTTGCTATCTCCGCAACATAGATTGCAGTGCCAACGCCTATCGGAACAGAAATTAAAAGGGCACCAAATGTAACAAGTATTGAACCTATTAGAAGGGGGTAAATGCCGAATAAAGGTTCGGAAAGGTATGGTGCCCAGTATCTACCAAAAATAAAATTTCTTACTCCTATTGTTTTGATAGCAGGGATGCCTTCCTTAAAGATTGATAATACTATTATGAAAAGGAATAGTATTGTCAAATATGCACAGATAATTGTCAATCTTTTAAAGAAGGCATCCTTCATATTCTTCTCACTTCAAAGGTATGAAACCAACCTCTTTTACAAGTTTCTGGCCTGATTCTGAAAGTGTAAATTCAATAAGTTTTTTTACAAAACCTTTTGGTTCTCCATTTAAGTAAAAATAAAGTGAACGGGCAAGTTTATAAGTTCCATTCCTCACTGTTTCTTCATTTGCCTCAACATTTTCAAGTTTTAAAGGCTTTAATTCCTCGGTTATATAACCAAGTCCAATATAGCCAATTGCCCATGGTGTAGTTGAAATAGTTGTTGCAATTGCATTGTTTGATGCAAGCATAAGACAATTCTCTGATAATTTTGTATTCTTCATAACAATTTCTTTAAAAACCTCAAATGTCCCTGATGCCATATCCCTTGAAACAACAACTATTGGCTGATTTGGTCCACCAAGTTTATTCCAATTTGTAATTTCTCCACTGTAAATCTTCTTTAAATCATCAATGGTTATATTACTTACCGGATTATTTTTATTAACAACGATAACAATTCCATCCTTTGCAATCTCTATTTCTTTAATCATAATCCCTTTTTCCCTTCCTGTTTTTATCTCTTCCTCTTTTATCTTTCTTGATGAGTTTGCGATATCTGTTCTTCCTTCTATCAATGCAGTTATACCTACACCAGAACCGCCACCCCTTACTGATATCTGAACTTCAGGGTAGATTGTCATAAATACCTCTGCTATCCTCTGTGCAACAGGAAGAACGGTTGTTGAACCTGTCATTGTTATCTTAGTTTCCTTAGCATTTAAAATTATCCCTGAGAATAAAAATACAAAAAGCATAATAATTTTCAGTATTTTCATTGCTTCCTCCTTATTTTATTGTATTACTTATTATCCATCTTAACTGAACCATAACTAAATCAGTTGCATTTTTTGTTGTGTCTTCATAAAAAGTTCTTTCTGCATTAACCTGTATGAAAAGTTCTGGCTTATAACTTTCATCCCTTAAGATGTTCCAATTGAAACCAACTGTAAGTTTTCTGAAAATATCTGTTTTAACATTATCTTTATATGGTTCCCAGAAATCGTATCTTATAACAAAATCAAAATCTAATTTTGTAATCTTGGAAAGACTTATAACAGGCATTAACATATATCCAGAACTTGTTGAATCAACTGTCTTACCCTGTAGATATTCTCCCCAGAAATCAACAGGCCCAAATTTTAACCTTCCAACACCTGCGTATGCGCTCCTGATTTTTGCTGTTGAGTCAGGATGGATTGCCTTATTCTCATATAGATATGAACCACCTATTGTAATTCCAGGGAAAGGAATTATCCTGATATTTGCGCAGTATTCTGGAAACATATTAACATCTGTAAGTGATTTCTTATAACCTTCACCATTCAAGACTGAGAAATGATATTCACCATAACCTGCCGGAAAAATTCCGTTAATAGATATACCATAATCCGTAGAAGATGCTATCTTCTCTCTATCTTCCAATGCCTTATCAATCGTTGTGTAATTCCAGTCATAGATAGTTCCAAAGAAATGTTTGATAAGACCGGCTGACAAATTAGCATAAACATAAGGTATAAGTTTCACAAAGTCAATGTAAGCGTATTTCAGTTTAATCCCTGCACCATCTTTGAAATCCTTGTTTAAAGCTGAGAAGAAATCAAGTGTGAATCTCCCCTTCACATTCTCGTTAAATTTTGGTTCCAGTGTGAAATATCCTCTTTCAAGCGAGAAGTAACTGTTCTTGATATCCATGTTTTCCATCTTCACTGTGTACCTGTTCCAGAATTCAGCCTTAATCTTTGTCTCCACACCAGACACATTCAAGGCGACCACAAACAAAAAAACACATAAAAACAACCTGCGCATCATATAACCTCCTTTTTATTTTAATACATAATATTTATTTATGTTAAAATAATATTAAGGGATTGTTAAGATTTGGTTAATTTTTTAAAGACCTTTTGGGAGTGTTATTATAAATTTTGTCCCTTTACCGATTTTACTCTGGGCTTCTATATTCCCTTTATGAAGCATTATTATATGCTTCACAATAGAGAGCCCCAATCCTGTTCCACCAAGTTTTCTTGAGCGAGACTTATCTACAACATAGAACCTTTCAAATATATGTGGTATTTGTTCTTCAGGTATTCCAATCCCTGTATCTTCTATCTCTATCTTTACATTTTCTTTTTCTTCTCCTAATGATATCTTTATTTCTCCCTTATCTGTATATTTTATTGCGTTGTCTATTATATTTATAAAAACCTGTTCAATCATATACCTGTCACACATAATAAAGATTTTATTCATCTGATTAAAAACTATCTTTATTCCTTTATCTTTTGCCTTCGGTTTAAAAATATTTAGAACATCCTTTGCCAGATATACTAAATCTACTTTCTCATAATCCAGTTTAATTTCTGGATTTTCAAGTTCGGAAAGCGTTGAAAGGTCTTTAATAATGTTTATAAGCCTTATTGTGTTCTTTAATGCTATATCTAAATATTTTTTATTTTCTCCTCTTAAGTTTTTCATCGTTTCAAGGTATCCTCTTATAGCGGTTAAAGGTGTTCTTAACTCATGTGATATATTATCCACAAGTTCTTTTTTTATCTTCTCTATTCTTTTTCTCTCAGTAATATCGTAGAACGAGATTAGTAAATTCTCACTATCCTTAATCTTCCGGACATAACATTCAAAAATTCTGTTATTGATATTGAATTCTTTTGTAAAACTATTTGTTGTATTCATATTACTTCTAACGAAATCTATAAATTCATTATCCTTAAAAACCTCCCAGTAATATCTGCCATATGAAATACTTTTAAGGATATCTTCGATATTACTATTCCATCTTATAATCCTGCCGTCCTTATCAATAACTAAAATCCCTTCCTGGATTGCAGACAAAATTGTTTCAATCTCTTCTCTTCTCCTTTCAAGTTCACAGAATATTTTTTCAAGTTCAAAAGCCATTTTGTTAAATCTCTCTGAAAGTATTTGAATTTCGTCGCCTGTATTAATATTAAGTCTGATATTAAAATCACCTTTGCTTATTTTGTCTGTTGCCTCTTTAAGCATTACTATTGGTTCTGTTGTTCTCCTAATAAAAAATGAAAAAACAGTAATATATAATATTATTATTGTCAAAAACGTAAATATCAGATTTAATTCAACACTTTTCATAATGAGATTAAGGTCGTTTATAAATTTACTCACCCTTACAACACCAATTATTTTATCATCACTGTATACAGGCTTTGCAATATAAATCATATTTTTGTTTAATGTTTTACTGAACCTTATAGAATAACCTGTCTTACCATTTAACGCCTGAATAACTTCTATCCTTGTGGAATGGTCTTCCATCTTCTCAGGTGATTCATAAGAATCCCCAAGAACCTTACCATTCGAAGATATAAATGTAATCCTTATTCCTGATAAATTTCCTAAATTTTTAGCAATTTTATCAAGAGAATCAGGATTTTGAAAACCCTGAGATACAAAATACACTATAGAACATGCGAGTTTTTCCATTTCTTCTTTTATAGTAGAAATGTAATTTTTTCTAATTGTATTTATTGTTATAAGGGAAAAGATGAAAAATATTATGAGTGTTAAAATAATAAAAGAAAAGAATATCTTAGATGTTAAGCGATTTCTCATTCTATTTTATAACCAATCCCTCTTATATTTTTTATATGTTCACCTGCCTTTCCGAGTTTCTTTCGAATATTCCTTATATGAACATCTACTGTTCTATCAATCACAATCTTATCATCACCCCATAGATTTTTAAGGATTTGCTCCCTTGTAAAAATCCATCCTTTCTTGGAAGAAAGTATTAGCAAAATATTTATCTCTGTTGATGTTAAATCAATCTTTTTATTCCCTGAATACACCTCCATTTTATTCAGATTTATCTTTATGTCATCACCTATACTTATTATCTTTTCCCTATCATCTTTTCTTCTTAAAACAGCCTTAACCCTTGCAACGAGTTCTTTCGGGGAAAAAGGCTTAATAACATAATCATCAGCACCAATTTCAAGACCGACTATCCTATCTGACTCATCAGATTTTGCAGTGAGCATAATAATCTTAATATTTGAAAGCTTTTCATCATTTCTTATTCTCTTACATATCTCAAGGCCATCAATATCAGGTAACATTAGGTCAAGTATTACAAGCTCAGGCTGGTTTTTTTTCAAAAAATTTAAGAATTCAAGACCATTATAAAATTTTAAAGTCTTAAATCCTGATTTCTCAAGGTGTGTTGAAACAAGTTCAACTATATCTTCCTCATCATCAACAATTGCAATTAAATGATTAATTTCTCTCCTCCCAGTGAGTTTATTGTTTTATAAACTATTCCAATACAATTGTTCAAATCTCTATTTATTTCCCTTGAAAAAAATCTCAAAACATGCCATCCATAACTTGTAAGGTTATTATTCCTTAATCTATCATATGTTAAAGCATTGGGTAATGTGTGATATCTTTCACCATCGCATTCTATGTCTATGTTACCTTTATTACAAAAAATACAGAAATCAAGAATATACCATTGATTCTTTATTCTTATTGGGAATTGTCTTTCAGGGTTTAAATTTATTCTTTTTAATCCTGTATAAACCTTATCTTCAATATGTGAAGTATGGAATAAATCATTTATCTCTTCGGCATTTAATAATTTTTGAAGTGTGGTCGGAATATGAACTATCCTTCTAAACCTTTTACTAATTATTGGATTATTTAACCTGATTAATTCTCCAAGATTTATCTTATAATAATCAAAGTTACTTCTTGGATGGTTTACTTCTTCAGGAAAAAGTTCTATCCTCTTTTTTATTTCTATATTTTTAATGGGCGCATAATATATAACTTTATATCTCATTTCCTCGCCGAATATTTTGGGGAAATAGAAACCAACAAATTTAGCATCAAGAACATTCTTGGGTGCTGATTTTACAGGTATGTGATACCATTTTTCATTTAGTATTATATCCCATAAATTTTTTCTTGGCACTATTCCAACAAGACCTAAAATCTCTTCTCTTTTCAAACTCATGTTCCCTCAGGATTCTGGAATAAATCTATCCATGGTAATTTATATGTAAAGCTTACATAAAGAAATATGGATATTATTCCAAGCAATAGAATTATTATAGTAAAAGACCTTGAAAATTCTTTATCCTGAAGCTCTCTTTCTATTTTTACACCCAAAATCCCGGATAAAATTGTAACCACTATTGCCCATATAAGTTCTGCTGAAATAGAATTAAATTTACCATATATCGCAGGAATAAGATACCATATAAGGAAGATAATCCATGGGATGATGATTGAGACAAACAACCTTGGAATAAAAAAAACCTTAAAACCTTTAAATTTTTTCTTTGAATAGGTATACTCAATCACACTTGCTAAAAGATACGAAAAGAATGCCATCTTAAGATGCTGGAATACCGACTCATCTATACCACCAAAAGGCTTCAGGATACTCCAGCCAGTAAAATCATAAGAAAAATGGAGTATTGCGAATATAATAATATAAACGAGAACTTTTAGAAACAATTTATACCCCCAGTAATTCTGAAATTTTTTTATTTTTTAAACTTCTATCCAAAAGAATTAATATATTAATTATTATAAGTCCAATGAATCCTGAAATACCTGTTATTCCAATAGTTAAATCATTTCCACCTTTAAGAAACATTATAGTAATTCCAGCAGTTGCGTTAAGACTTCCGTGAAGGATAGAAGGCCCTATAACCGATTTTGTCTTTATCCTTGTGTATGTGAATATGGGAGAATAAAGTATACAGAAAATAATCATCATCAGTATTCCGGTCTTCGGATGTTGCGGATAATTATGCCCCATTGCTATTATAGGTGAATGCCATAATCCCCAGATAAAACCTATTATAATTGATGATTTCCAGAAACCCATTTCTTTCATTTCATTTAGGAGAAAACCCCTCCATCCTGATTCTTCACCGAATGCAAACAAGGCGTTTATTGTTATACCTGCAATAAGTGATTGAATAATTGTTAAAAGAAATAAAAGATTCCCGAACCTTTCAAACTGCATCCTCATCATATTCAATTGTTCCTCTTTAAACATATCTTTATATCTCTCGAAAAATCCTTCAAGGTTTAATGATAAACTAACATCAGGCATGGAAAGGCTTATAATAAATACGATGATGCTTATTAAAAAAGGTAAGAGCCATGCAAAGAAATACCATCTGTTGAATCTAAAATGAAGACCGATTGAATCTTTGAGGCTGCTTTTATAAATTAACTTCTGAACAATTACCACTGATAGAAAGGGCATATACATATAGATCATTCCAATAAATTGGGATAATCTTGAAATACCCCATTTCTCACCTGTTAAGTAGAAAAACAAGGCAAGTATTCCACTTAATACAAAACTGAAGATTAAAAAATAAAATATTTTTAATTTATTCATAAAATCCTCCGTTTATAAAATAATATCCAAATAGAATTATTTTATTCAAGCCTTTTCCACAAGTTCATTGAATTCATCTATCAATTCATCAATCTTCGTATCCAACCTGTGAATTTCATCCCAGTAGGACTCATCTTCCCACTGTCTTATAAGTTCTTTAACATCCTTTCCTTGTTGTTCAATCCATGTATAATATTTTAAATTATGGATCCTCTTCCTTGAGTAATAATCAAGTTCAACCGTCCAATCTGTTTTAATATTCGTTAAAAGTTCAAAATCCCTTATAGCATCTTCTTTTTTATACCTTCCCCTTTCTTCCCTTAATTCTTTTATCCTTGACCTGTAAAGTTCCATAGAATCAGTAAAGACAGTGAAGATTATATCTTCTTCCTTTAAGTTAAAATATTTTGCAATCTTTATTGAGCCAATAAGATTCCCAATAGATGATATTCCAAGTAAATCAAGTGATTTTATTGTCTGATTATCAACACCACATTTTGCAAGGTAATTCTTCCCTTCATCTTCATTGAAGAGTCTTAAAATCCTTATTGTATCTTCATCATCAATACCCAAAACCAAATCTGTATTCTTAACATTATGTATCCATGGAACATGCTTATCACCGATCCCCTCAATCCTGTGTTCACCGAATCCATTGAGAAGCAATGTCGGGCATTGTAATGCTTCACCGACTGCTATTTTAGCATCAGGAAATTTATCCTTAACGAAATCTCCACATCCAAGTGTTCCCGAGGAACCGGAAGAACTCATTATCCCGAATATTTTATCATTTTTTCCCTTTATCTTTTCAAAAAGTTCAACGATTGAACTCCCTGTTACAGAATAATGCCAGAGGTGGTTTCCGAATTCATCAAATTGATTGAAAATAACTATGTCGTCTCTTTCCCTTCTCAGTTCATTGCATTTATCAAATATCTCTTTAACATTACTTTCAGAACCGGGTGTTTTTATAATCTCAGATGATAGACTTTCAAGGAATTCAAATCTTTCTTTACTCATACCTTCGGGTAATATTGATATTGAATTGCATCCAAGGAGATTTGATACATATGCGCCACCCCTACAGTAATTACCTGTTGAAGGCCAGACTGCTTTATGGATTGTAGGGTCAAACTGCCCTGTAATAAGCCTCGGGACAAGACAACCAAATGTTGCACCAACTTTATGTGCACCGGTAGGAAACCATTTACCAACAAGTGCAATGATCTTTGCTTTTACATTTGTTAATTCTTCAGGCAATTCAAGATAATTTACATCTTTAAATAATCCACCCTTTTTTAAAGTCTCATTCTTCCATGTTATCCTGAAAAGATTCCTTGGATGGGTCTCCCATAAGCCTATTTTCTTTAACTCTTCTTTTATTTCTTTTTTTATTAATTCTGGATTCCTCTGCTCCCTGAATGTTGGTATTATTATTCCCTTCTCCCTGCATCTTTTTACTGTCCTCATAAGGCTTTCTTTCTTTATGCTCAAATCTATCATCTTCTCTCCTTTCTATATATATTTTTTCATAATTTTTTATCTTGAACTTTTTTATAACTTCTTCTATTATATCTTCTCTTACTGATATATAAAGGTTTTTGAAAGAACCTATTGCATCCATAAGCATCTCGCTGAATAGTTTACCTTCAAGCTCAATTGGGCCTATTTCATCCATAATAAAATTTTCATATTCCTGTTTTTTTGCTTCAAAAAAAATCCTCCTTGCAAAATTATATCCTTCTTTAAGAAATATCATATTTGAATATTCAAGATAAATATTGTTCTTATTTATGCTTTTTTTATCAAATCTTATGAAAGGAACCTTTTCACCTGTAAGAACCCTTTCAATATTATAACCTATAAAATTCTTCTTCTCAAATTGTTTTATTGTTATAAAACCATCTGTCTTTCTTAGTGTCTTAATCATATCTTTAAGATATTTTGTCTTTCCAATATTCTTTTTACCCGTTATTATGTATATCATCCCTTAAATGCCTCAATTTTTCTTTCTTATACCTTATTGTCTGCATCTCTGAAATTATAGAGATTGCAATCTCATCGGGTGTTTTACCGCCAATATCAAGTCCTGCTGGAGAATAAAGATTATAAAAATCAATATCGCCAAATTCTTTTTTTAAATCTTCTTTAAAGATACCAATCTTTCTTTTTGATGCCACAACACCTATATATCTTGCCTTTATTCCATTTTTGTAAATCTCTCTTATAACCTTAAAATCTTCATCATGGGAGTATGTCGCTATCACAATAAAATCATCCTCTTTTATGTTTTTATTATTTATAAAATCTGAATAATTATTTACTTTAATATAGTCTTTAAATTCGCTATCCCTTGTATCAATTATCTTAGTGTTGTAGTTCAGTTTTTTTAGATGATACAATAATGCGAAACCAATATGGCCAAGACCAAATATATAAACATTTATAATATCACCAAATACTTCGAAGAATATTTTTACACTCCCACCACATAGCATATTTATATCTTCAAGTTTATATTCTTTAATTCCACTTTTCCCTGTTTTTATTCTTTCTTTTGCTTCTTTTATTCCTTCATATTCAAGATTCCCACCACCAATAGTTCCAATTATACTACCATCTTCAAGGACAATCATAGAAGAACCAATATCAGTAGGGGCAGTTCCTATTTTTTCTATCACCTTTACAAGAACAAATCTCTTTCCTTCCTTCATTAATTGAAGAATCTTCTCATAGAATTCAATCATAATCACTCCTCATCATAGAAACGAATTTTATTCCCTTAATATCCTTAAAACATGCTCCCTCTTTTGCATATGAAATAAAAGATTCTTTATCATAAACTATTGAACCGCATACTGCATCAATCCTGTAATCAAAAAGTATTTCAGAGATAGGCGTTGATGGACCAAGCATAATCACATATGCATTTTTCCCAACATATTTTATAACATCTTCAAATGTATGGTTTATCAATGTCATCCCTGTTATCCCGACTATATCACAGGAAGGAAGATATTCGGGGATTTTATCAGAACCATAATCACCTTTCTGTGGTTCTAATTCAAAAACATACAATTTTTTGAATCTCATCCTGATATCCTCAATGAAAGGAAAATGACCTATCAAACCAAATCTTTTACCTTCACCTTTTCTTAAGATTATATCCTGTGCCTTGATTTCTTTAATTTTTTTATAATTTATCTCTATCCCTGAATTAATCGCTGCAACACCTATTGATGAAGCAATAGTATTTTCAGAAAGTGATAATCTTGCAAGTTCTTTTAATTTTTTCTTTTTCAGTCTTCCTGCATCCTCAGGGCATGAATGTCTTGTTTTCACAGTTGAAGCAAGCCCTATCCTATCAGTTTCAACATAAGTTATGAATGCACCTACAAGAACATCTTTAACCTTTTTTTCTTTTAGAGATTCTATTAAAACCCTTAAAATTTCCATATTATAAAAGATACAAAAATCTGTGTTAAAATACCTGCTGGATATAGCAAAAATGGATTTATTCTAAATCTTTGTGAATAAGAAGCCTTAATTTTCTCAATAAATACTCCTGCTATTACACCATTTATAATGCTTTCAAAAAAAACAAAATTTATGTAATTTTTAATTCTATTCTCATTTATTAAAGATAAAACTATTATAAATAAGACACGCCAAACAATGCTTGAAGCAGTAAATCTTAAAATGTTTTTAATGATACCTTTAACTTCAAAGTATCTTATAAAAACATAAGAAGAAAATCCTTCAAGTAATATTGCAACAGCAGGATTGATTGTATGATAGTAAGGAACAAATGGTAGGAATAGATTAAAGAGTTTTATACTCGCACATATAAAGGATGTTAAAAAAATTGAAGAGTAATTTCTTGTATCTACAAAAGCCTTATACATAAAAAAAAGACCTATTGGATACATTATCATACCGGAAAAACTTCTAATACCTGTATAAAAACTAACTAAATGTAAAATATAACCCAGTGTTGCCTCTAAGATTCCCCATATTGTGCCGTAGTAAAGGCTTTTTAAAAAAATCCTTTTCATAATCTCCTCCGTTTTGAAAAATAATAATAAATTTTAGAAAAATTTCAATAAAATATTAATCTCTTTTATGTCTTAGACCTCCAATAAATCCACCTAATATTGATATAAATATTGCAAGTTTAAAAGATACAAACCATGATATCTCTCCTGCAACAAGCCCGCTTGCAACAGCACCCGGGAATATATCCGGTATAACCCATGACCATAAAATTTTTATTAAGAATAGAGAAAGTATAAAAAGGCCTACAATAATTAATAATATTCCCGGGATAAAACCAACTATAATACATTTTTTCATACTTTCCTTCCTTTTAACTCCAGGTTATAAAAAATTCTGTGTATTCATCACCTTTTTCAAGTGATTTTGTTATTTCAGAATGAACTTTTCTGAAACCCATAACTAAAATTGCACCTTCAAGCCATCCAGATATTCTTAAGAAAGTTATCCTGTCAGGCTCTGGGAAATGGGTTATTCTTATAATAGAACTGTTGCTTTCTGTTTTAACAACATTTATCTTAATTGGTCTGTAATATGTTGAGAAAACCTGTGTTGCCCTTGATGCAAGGAATGAAGGGGTTGCTATCTTAATAAATACCCTGTAAATTCCTTTAAGTGCTTCTTCTGCACTGAATCTTCCAACTTCTTTTGCACCTTCTAAACTGTTGTTGTAGAAAAGTTCACAAATCTTTTTAGTTGGAATCACTATTGCATCTTTTATTGGATACCAGTTACTCAGAAGAATCTGACTTTCTAAAATACCCCTTGATGCTTTAGGTAATGAATTAATCCATTCTTCGTATCTTGAAGGAAATTTTCCCTTAACGAAATTTGGTGTAGAGACAACCGCAATTCCTTTTATATCCATTTTTTCTCCTTTTAAAAAATTAACCAGAAAATTTGGATTTTGTCAATAAGAATTTCATTTAAACATGGAAAAGATCATGCACATGGTGGTACAGTTAAGATAGTGAAGATAGGGGTAATGAATGAAGAGAGGATTGCCCTGGGGAGGGCAATCCTCAAAGGAGTTGCAAAAACCAATTTTAG
>CBFGJG010000040.1:0-18729 GCA_965649055.1 Caldifarciminota bacterium | reverse complement strand
TATTCTTTCTTTAGCAGGTTGCACCTGACAGATATCACAAATTGGTGGTTTTATTTGTTCAACATTGCCATTAGAAATTAAAACATTTCTATAAACTTTCGTTTCTCTTCTTTCTAAAATCCTTAATCTTGAAGTTTCGTTTTCTTTTCTTGCTTTTAATAATTTCTTATCAAGATTAGAGCTTAAGATACCTAAATCAGCGATCGTCTCTATAGTCTCGATAAAGAATCCGTTTTCTAAAAATTCTGAAAACATTTTTTTTAAGTCAATTTCTATTGGTAAGAACAAAGAAAGAAAATCTTGGGTATAAATCATTACATAATCTTTGTAGTTTTCTATAAAGGTTTCAAGCAGGCGCTGCCTTCTTAATAAAAGATTTAAATCTTGTAATCTTACAAAGGAGTGTGGAAATTTTATCCAGCATTTTACAAATTTTGCCTGCCAATTGCCTTTATCTATATTCAGATTTCCCGTTGTTCGACTTCCACCTTCGGCTTCATTAATAGTCCTTACCTGATTTCCGTTTAACTCTAAGGATATTTTATCATTCTCAGTTTGTAATTTAACGGACCGTTTCAAAACCCTGTATATTTTCCCTACCAATTCAACATGAGTATAAAGAGATGTGATATTTCTCGGAATAGATTTATCTTCTGGAGTAAGTAATAAATTCTCTTTATATTGAGTTAAAAACTCACCAGGTGACTTTATTTGATCAAATAATTCAAACATTCTTCTAAATTCATCTTGTGTTGTAAAAGCAGCCCAATATTTTCCATTTTTTCTTTCATTTTCATAAAATTTACGATTCCATAACTTCAAAATCACTTCCGATTGATCACCTCTTCCTAACTGTGGCAGCACCCTTGAAATAGAAGATGCAAAATGGTCTGCAAGAATAAGTAAAAATAAATCTCGTCTATATTCTACTGGGATATCAGACCAATTATTTATATCTACATCATAACCTATTGTATGATGGAACTGTCCCCACCATGAAGGAGAAGCAGGTGTTGTTATATTATGAGAATTAAAATTAAAATTCTCAAAGGTATGTCCGCTTAATTGATATTGATTTAATTTATTCCTATCTGCAAGCTTTCCAATGTCGTGCAATTCTGCTATAAACTCATTTGACATTTAACTACTCCTCTGTTTAATGTTTTCAATATATTTGTGTATCTCTTCTACCATCAACCAGCCACCATAATAATCTATGTCGTCTTTCCTTTGATATTCTTTTCTTTCAGCAGCTGCTGAAATATCACATAATTTCAATATATGATGTGTCAATGATACTTGAAGCCTTCTTTGATGCTGTTCTAATAGCCCACCTCCTTTAGCCCATACCCTAAACCCCCTTGCCATCTCTTTTAAATCGTTTACTGTTAAATTTTTGCATTCTTCAGGGAAGAAATAATTTTCTAATTTATTTACCTCTTCATGCCAGATTATTTCCCCATTGTAATTAACTATACCATCTAATACTGCCTGAACATCTGGTCTTTCAATATTATCTCCAAGAAGTCCACTATCTGTATGATGGATGGCTACTGCAAAGCTAAAAGGCTCTCTTATATCTTCAGAAAGAATTTTATAAAGAATAGCTGCACCAATCGGAGCATGTGAAGGCAATTTTCTACTATTTCCTAAGTTATCCTGCCATTTTTTTGTGAGTTTTCCGAGGTCATGGAAGAGAAGCATCTTAATAAAGGCTTTTTCCAAATCGCCATCTGGGATAATTCTTGAGATTGTAGATTTAAACAATGGAAAAATAATCTGAAATTTTTCTTCACACCTTTGAATATGTTCTATATATTTTTCTTCCGGAGCACTATATAAAATACCCGACATCTTGCATCACCCCTTTAAGTTCATCATAATAACTTTTTTCAAGGAGATAATAACTGAAAGGTAATATATCTTTTGCCTCTGTAAAATTCCATAAACCTTGGTCTGAGTCAAAATTCAACTTATATCTTAAAATCCCCTTTTTTAATAATTGCCATCCAACTCTAAAGTCAAGATTTATAGAATTATTCCTAATATTCGTTTTCTTAATCGCATCACTAATCCTTTCTTCTTTCTTACTGCCTTCACCTATTGAAAGATCAACAACTACCAATGTTATGGGTTTCCCCTCTCTAACTTGTATATTGAAAGGTTTAATATCAGCATATAAAACGCACTCATACAAATCAATTAAGGTATCCGCTGCCTCATAATCATTTGCTTGATAATCAAGGGTATTATCAATAAAGGAGCAAACCTCGTTAAAGTTTTTAATATTGAAATTATTATTGTTTTGTAACCACTCCAGGGTTTTTGGTAAATACTCTTTTTTGTAAGGCAGATGTCCTTTATCATCTTCAACAGGGAAAACAATCATTTCTCCCTTTTCCCCTTCATATCTCGCACATCTTCCAGCCCTCTGAACAAGGCAATCTGCTGGCGCAAGTTCTGTCAACAAAAGTTCAGCTGAAAAATCAATACCTGCTTCAAGAACCTGAGTTGAGACCACTATGCCCGTTCCTTCCGGTTTTATAATTTCTTTCTCCTTCTTATGAGGAATAATGGAAAGTGCCCTTGTTTCATGTTCTTCTCTATCTTTCCTTGTAAATTGTGAATGAAGTAAGACAATCTCATCATCATTTAAATCAAGCATATTTTTAATTTCTTTATAAACCATTTGAGCTCTACTCACTTGATTTAAGACTATAAGCGTCTTCTTGTTTTTTATTTTTTCTAAAAGTTCATTTGAGATATTTACTTCATTGCCTTTAAAAAGTGGTTCTTCAAATAAGGTTATATTTAAGCTTGAGCTTAAATCTATCTCCCCAACAATCTTCTTACCTTCATCTATGTCAATATTTTCAAAAAGGCTTCTTTCAAGACTTTTAGGCATGGTAGCGGTCATAACTACAAAGGGAATATTACTCTTATGTAATATCTCCATCAAGGCACGCATAATGGCAAATGTGAACTCATCTCTATACATATGGGCTTCATCAAATACTACCAGTGAAGAAGCAATAGAACCGGCAGGCATATCAATGTGATGTCCAACCTGATGACTTGCTCTTGCAAAACCATAAAGAAATTGGTCAAGAGTTGTAACAACTATATCTGAAATAAAAAAAGGAGTATTGGGAATGTCACCATGCTGGATCTCAACTGAAAGATTTGAAGAAATTTTCTTTGCATAATTTTCTATTCTCTGAGCAATGTTATTCACGAGAACCCTCATTGGCAATACATAAATCATCCTTGGAGCAAGATAAAAATTATTTTCCAAAAATTGATTCAAAAATGGGAAAATAACTGCTTCTGTCTTACCTGAACCCGTTGGTGCCTTAATTAAAAAGGGAAAATTCAGATTTTTAAAATAATCCCATACACTTTCTTGATAAATAAAAGGTTTAAAGCCAAAATTCATGTAGAAATTTTTACAACTATTCATCATTTAATACTCTTTTTTACTTGTTTATATTTATTTATTAAATCTTCTCCAAGAACTTCTTCAAAACTTTTGAGCCATTTAGTCAGGTATTTTTCATCTAAAAATTTGTTTTTCATCAAAATAATTTTCACATCTTCTAAATCTCTTGGGCGACCAGAAATTATCTTATGTATCACCAAATCTTCAATTGCACAAAATTTCACAAATGTTCCTTTTATCTTTATTTTTTTTGCTCTTTTTATGGCTTGTTTTTCATATTCAGAATACGAAAATATAAAGTCTACTCTCATTCCAGTTTTACTATCAAAGGCTGGGAGCACCAATGTCTTTTTTACAAAATCAATAGGATTCTTCGTTAATATTTTAAATTTTAAGATTTTTGAGATTCCTAAAATCTTATTTAATTCTTCAATCCCAATATTTAGTGTAATATCAATATCTTTTGTGAGCCTTGGTTCACCATACAATAAAACTGCCTGTCCACCTATAATCATATAATCAATCTTCTCCTTTTTAAGATGCAAGACAATGTTTTTAATCAGTTCTTTTAATTCCATTTATCGCCCTCGCATATTTAATATCATTTTTAATCTCAAATAATATATTATGGGATTTAAATCCACTAATTTCTTTTGCATATTTTAAAAGCATCTCAAAAATTGTTAAGTTTTGGAAATAATTATTTTTAATTGTCTTGACTTGTTCATTTTCAAATTTTTCAAGAAATTTTCTATTCATTATCATTTTTTACCCTTTTTTTATTATAATTAAAATATTTATTTTGTCAAATAATTATTTCAGGGACTAAAAACCATTTAATAAAAAATACATTCAGTTCTGTCTTTTCAAGACATACAACGCAAGAGTATCTAAATTTAACTATCTTTAAATCCTCATTCCCACAAAGAATTTTTGAACTAAGTCTTTCAAGAAAAGGAAGATGTCCTACTATCATTATATCATTATCTTCATTTTTTATCTTCTCAAACCATAAATTTATATCATCAAGTGGATTTAAGCCTTCACTTTTTTCAGACGGAACATCGAGAATTTCTGAAAAAATATTTGCAGTCTGATAAGCCCTCTTTTTACCACTATGATAAATTTTAAAAATTTTTATCCCTTTCCTATTTAAAATTTCTGCAATCCTTTCAGTCTCTTCTATACCTTTTTCTGTCAATGATCTTTCAGGGTCTACATCCTCACTCTTCGCTTCTCCATGTTGAACAAGATATATTCTCATCTATCCTCCTTTAATTTAAACAATTCAATCATACCAAAACCCTGACTATTCTTTGAACCTATACCACAATCAAAAGCAATTTCTAAGAGTTCCTTTGAACCTTCTATTCTATATATTCCTGACCAAGCCTTTATAACTGTGTTTTTATAAAGAACTATGTGTTCATTATTTTTTGAAACTTTATAAGGATTTATATTGAAATCCATTTTGTCAAAATTTCTCTCATAATTTAAGATAGTATATTTTTTTATTAAATTCTCCCTAATCTGCTTTGAAAATTCATTTTCAAAAGGAGAATAATAATAGGTTTTTCTTTTTCCATCTTTTGTCAAAAGTGTTGAATATACAGTAATTGGAGATAATGTTTTTATGTATACAGGTTGAGAAAAGTCTTTTATAAATGAAACCTCTATTCCATTTACATATACACAATTTTCACCTATTTTAACTTTATTTTTTTTTACAATTGAAGTTGCAAATGACTCAAGTATTTCTATAATTGGAGATGCAATGTATAAATAACAGGTGCTCTTAAACTTCATTCTGTTTTCAATCCTTTCATAATTTCCATATAGACGTGAAAATACAAATAGGCGAAAAGATCTTTTTTGATAATTAAAACCTTTGTTATGTATTTTTGAAGAAATCGTTTTTTTTAAATTATTGTAAATAAAACCTTGAATTAAGTAATTGTAATCAAATGGGAGTATTATTCCTTTACTATTTACTGGTTCAAATGTAATTTTTATCTTCATTATTTTAGTTTAATAATAATTCTTTTTATAGTCAATAAGAAAATTTAGATTATCATCATGGCATCGCCATAGGAAAAGAATCTGTATTTAAGATTTATTGCCTCTTTATATGCATTTAATATTTTCTCTTTCCCTGCAAATGCTGATACAAGTAAAAGCAAAGTTGATTTAGGAAGATGAAAATTCGTGATGATTTTATCACATACTTTAAATTTATATGGCGGATATATATAGAGATTTGTCTTGCCTTCATATTCTTTCACAAAACCTTTTTCATCCGCAATTGATTCAAGTGCCCTTATCGTTGTTGTTCCAACACATATTATATTTTTCCCTCTTGATTTTGCATCATTTATTATCTCTGTTGTTTCCCTGCTCACATTAAAATATTCAGGTTCCATTCTATGCTTTTCAATCTCACTAACCTTAACAGGTCTAAAAGTCCCAAGACCTGAATGTAAGGTAATAAAGACAGTCTTTACACCTTTTTCTCTTATTTTTTCTAACAATTCTTCAGTAAAATGCAATCCTGCTGTAGGTGCTGCAACCGCTCCTTTTATTTCTGCGTATACTGTCTGATACCTTATCCTATCAATATCTTCAGGTTTTCTATTTATATATGGTGGTAATGGAATTTCCCCATATCTTTCTATCATTCCATCTATATCTTCTCCGAAAAATTCTGCTATTCTTGTTCCGAAATCTTTATTTATATCTTTTATAATACAATAAAAATTTTCCGAGAATATTATTTTATCTCCTATCTTTGCCTTCCTACCAGGACCAGCAAGAACTTCATAAATTTTATCTTCCAATTTCTTAAGAATAAAAATTTCAACCTTCCCGCCAGTTTCCTTCTTACCATAAAGTCTTGCTGGAATAACCTTTGTATTATTAAGAACCAGAACATCTTCCGGTTCAATATATTCAATTACATCTTTAAAATTCCTGTGTTTAATATCACCTGTATTTCTGTTTAAAACAAGCAATCTTGAACATCCTCTTTCAACAGGATACTGAGCAATCAATTCTTCTGGCAGATAATAATCAAATTCTTCTAATTTCATTTACCTATGCAAAATTCAGAGAATATTCTGTTTAAAATATCTTCTGATGTTATTTCACCAATCAATTCTTTCAATGCAATTACAGATTCATTCAGTTCAAATGCAATAAGTTCAAGATTCCTTTTCTCCTTAATATTCTTTAATGCATTATTTATTGAATTTATTGCTTTTTTTACAGAATAGATTTCCCTTTCCTTTGTTATAAAATCTTCACCGTAATTTACAGGGAATCTTTCTTCTATTTTTATTTTTAGCCTTTCTAAAATTTCTTCAATCCCTTGAAAACTTAATGCAGAAGTAAAAATAACATCTTTAAATGTATCTTCAATTTCTTTATTTATTCCAAGGTCAATCTTATTTACAACTAATAATGCATCTTTATATTTATTAATAATTTCTTTATCATAATCTGTCAATTTTGATGAACCATCTATCACTACTATCAAAAAATCAGATTCTTTAATTTTCTTGTAGGTCCTTTCAACTCCAATAATTTCTACTTCATCTTTAGTTTTTCTTAATCCGGCAGTATCAAGGAGTCTTACTGGAAAACCATCAAGGTCTATCCATCCTTCAATTATATCCCTTGTTGTTCCAGGTATTGGTGTTACTATTGCCTTTTCTTCATTCAACATTGCATTAAAAATACTTGATTTCCCAACATTTGGTCTTCCAATAATTACAACATCGATACCCTCCATTAAAGCGCTTGAAATTTTATAACTTTCTTTCAACGATTCAAGTTCTTTTTTCAATGAGTTTAAATCAGAAATTATTTTTTCAAAATCAATGTTTGGAACATCTTCTTCCGGGAAATCGAGAGATAACTCAATGTCTGAAATTGTTTCAATAAGTTTCTCTTTTATCCTGTTTATCTTTTTTGAAAGTCCACCTTTAAGATTCCTTTCAGCTATCATCAAAGATTTTTCAGTCTTTGCCCTGACAATATCATTTATACTCTCTGCTTTTATTAAGTCTATTCTCCCATTAAAGAATGCCCTTTTTGTAAATTCCCCTCTTTCTGCAAGCCTTGCACCTGCATCAAGGACAACTTCAAGGACTTTCTTTGCAGGCAAATATCCACCATGTGTAGATATTTCAATTGTATCTTCACCAGTGTATGTATTAGGACCTCGCATAACAAAAAGAAGAACTTCGTCAACAATATTTTTTTCTTTATCAATAATCCAGCCATAAATGATATCTCTTTTTTTTACATTAAGTAGATTTTTCTTTCCTTTGAAAATTCTTGATACTATCTTAAAAGAATCTTTACCACTTACTCTTACGATTGATATAGCACCAACACCAGGACTTGTGCTGATTGCTGCAATGGTATCTTCCATTCACTTCTTAGAAGCAGGTGCAATAACAACTTTCTTTAATTCACCATCACCTATAGTATAGGTTCTAACTGAATTGTCTTTTTGTAAAGTGATGTGAATAATCCTTCTTAAATAAGCAGGCATTTCCTCGAATATAATTGGTTTACCTGTTCTTTTAACCTCTTCTGCAAATGCTATTGCCTTCTGTCTTAGAAGATGCTCTCTCTTTTCTCTGTATCCTGAAACATCAACATTCACTTCAATATCCTTATCGTATTTATGAATCATTCTTGATATAAGATGTTGCAGTGCTTCAAGTGTCTTTCCTTTTTTACCAATAAGAATCGCATCTTCGTTTGTTAAGATATTAGCAATGTAGACTGCATTTCCTTTGCTTATAATTTCAACATCTGTCTTATCAGTTAACCTCTCAACAAAATTCTTTACTATGTCCTTAATTATCCTTTCAATCTCGTTTCTTCTGTAGATCTTTATTTTTACAATATCATTATTCAGAATCACCCTGTAATCAACATCATCCTTTGTGAGGCTTAATTTTTCAAGTCCGATGCTTAGTGCCTCATCTAAATTTTTCCCTTCCACAATTAATGTTTCCATTTATCCTCCTACTTGTTTTTTCATAAAGTACTGCAAAAGCATAGAAAGTATATTATATAAAAGCCAGTATAGCACAAGGCCAGAAGGGAAATTGAAGAATATGAATGTGAACAATACTGGCATCATATATGTCATCATTTTCTGCTGTTCCTGTGAACCTGTGCCTGTCTGTGGTGTAAAAAATTTCTGCTGAAGGAACATCGTAATACCCATAAGTATCGGTAGAACATAGAACGGGTCTTTTGCTGAAAGGTCCTTTATCCAGAGGATAAAATGGGCACCTTTAAGTTCTATTGTGCTGCTTAATACAGCATAAAGTGCAAAGAAAATAGGAAGTTGTAAGAATAAAGGCAGACAACCTGAAAACGGATTAACACCTGCTTCCCTGTAAACATTCATTATTTCTGTATTAAGTGTCTTCGGGTCATCTTTGTATTTCTTTTGAAGCTCCTGAATCTTCGGTTGAATATCTTTCATTGCCTTCATTGATCTGAAAGAAAGAAAATTTATTGGTGAAAGTATTATTGTTATAACAATTGTAAGCACTATTATAACAAGACCGTAATTGGTTATATATTTATGCAAAAATGTTATAAAGAAAAAAATCAATTTAGCAACAGGCCTAATCCAGCTTGCACCAAAATAGATTGCATCCTCAAGACCAATCTTAACCTTTTTTAAAGAGTAATATTCAAGCGGTCCTGCAAATAAAGTTATATCTTTCCTGTATTTCATTGTAATTCCAGAATTCTCAGATATCCGTTCGAAAATAACCTCTTCGCCATTATCTTCAGGAACAACTCCAAAGAAGAAATACTTTGTCTTATATCCAGACCAGTCAACAATACCTGGAATTGATTTCTTGTCTGTCTTTATAAAACTTCTATCCTGAATTGTGAATATCTTTTTAGCAAGTGAATACACAGCACCATTAAATCTATCCTTATCTGAATGTTTCTCATCTGTTTCAAACTTAAAAACAGTGTAATAATAATCAGTTTCAGGTTTCTGAATTAATTTAATAGAATAATTATCGTTATTAAAAATATATATTTTTTCATAGAGAAGTGAATCTTCATAAAAGAATCTGATAGAATCGCCTTTTATCTCATAATTATACGGTATATCAGTTAAAATCCTCTGGGAACCTTTTATATAGGATGTGATAAAAATTAAATCTTTTCCAATTAAATTAACATTATAATCTTTAATATATATGTTTTTGATAGCACCATTTATATTTTGAAAAACAACCTTTAATTTTTTATTCTCAAAAACAACTTCTTCTATGTTTTTGCCTACCTCTTCTGTCTTCTGAACTATCTCTATATTCTTTTGCTCTACCTGTTCTTCTTTTACTTCTTCGGTTTTCTGAACTGGTTGTCTTTTCTTCACGACATAGTTTTGATAAAGAAGAAGTAGGACAAATATCAGAATATATGCAATGATAAAATTCAACATTCTATTTTTCATATAACCTCACATTTTTATTTAACAGGGTCATAACCACCTTTATTTAATGGATTACACCTTAAAATCCTGTAAATACCAAGGACAATCCCTTTCAATAAACCCTTTTTTATTATTGCCTCTTTTGTGTATTCTGAACAACTCGGGTAAAATCTACAGGAATGTGGAAGGAAAGGGGATACGAACTTCTGATATGTTTCTACTATAAAAACGGCTAATTTATTCATTTATAATCCCTTTTATCCTGTTAAACTCATTAAGAATTTCTTTAAACCTTGCATCAAGTGCCTCTTTATGGAGTCTTATGACAATCTTCCCATTCTTCAAATTGTATTTTTCTTTTCTATAAATCTCCCTTATCCTTCTTCTCATCTTATTCCTTTTAACTCCACCTTTAATATTCCTGTCAACAAGGATTCCAAACTTTCTTTCATTCGCTTCAAGAAAGATGCAATCAAAAAAAAACCTTTTATAACCTTTCCATTTTCAAGGACTTCTTTATATTCCTTTTTTGTTCTAAGTTTAAAAATTTTTGGAAGTCCTTCTTTTTTTAAATTGCTATCTTCCATCTTCCTTTAGCTCTTCTTCTTTTTAAAACCTTTCTCCCACCTTTGCTTGACATCCTCGCAAGAAAACCATGCGTTCTCTTTCGTCTTAAATTATGTGGTTGGTATGTTCTTTTCATAGATACTCCTTTTTTATAATCAAGATAACATTTTTTTTTAAAATGTCAAATATTTTTATATTTTTTATTTATTGAATAATAAATAACTGGCAATATGAAAATACTGCAGATTGTGGAAAGTATCAACCCACCAATGGTTGTTAAAGATAGTTTTGAGAAAAGAATACCTTCTGTTTTGAGAAACAGAAATGGAAAAAGTCCTGCAATTGTTGTTAAGGAAGTGGTCATAATAGGTCTTAACCTGTGGGAAGACCTCCTAATGATTTCATCTTCTTTATTATCACCTTTTGAAAGATGGTCTATCAAGACTATCCCACTATTCACTGCTATACCTGTAAATAATATAAGTCCAACAAAGGAAGATGTATCAAATGTATTTCCAGTAAAAATGTAAACTATTGTTATCCCTATAAATGAAAACGGGATTAAAAAAATAATCAAAAATGGGTTGATTAAAGATTCAAATGTGCTTGAAAGAATAAGGAATAAAAGAAATATTGAAATTATAATAGAAACTATTATTGTCTTCTTACTAATACCTTCTTCCTCTCTATAAAAAGATGCTGCTGAAAGCGTGAAACCGGGTGGAAGTTTTATAGCCTGAATAAATCCTTTTTTAAATTCATATGCTGACTTCCATGGTCCCTTATATAAATATGCAATATCCATCTTATAAATCCTGTTTTCCCTCTCTATTTCTGGTGGCGTATGAGATTCTGTCAAATTAGTTATCTCTCTTAAATAAACGCCTTTATCTACTTCTTCATTCAGGATTTTATCAATATAAATGATTGAATCTTTAAATATTTTAACAGGGATTATTCTGTTATTTATTTCGATTTCTTTTTGATAAAAAGGCTTGATTTTAGTGAAAACATAATAAGGGTTGAGATTATAAAAGTATATATCGTCCTTCACATTTAGTATGTATTCCATCTGTTTTCCATAGTATGAAAAATTCGGATCTATCTCATCTATCCTTGGATTTTTTCTTAGTTTTTCACATATCATATTTGATAAAGATTTCAGAACATACCAATCGTATCCTCTTAATGTTAGTTCAGGGAAACTCGATATACCTGATGAACCAGTGAAAAAAACAGGACCTAAGCCATATATTATTATCCTGCAGTTTGCATAATTAACAGAAAGGTTCTCGAGCCTCTCTTTTAAAGATACACCTTTCCATTCTGAACCCTTTTTAAATTTAACATTTATGTTTCCCTGATTTGAGTATATATTTGTAAAAAATTCTTGAACCCCTTCCTGTTTCTTTATCTCCTCTTCAAATCTATCAACAATCTTTATTACCTCTTTTCTTTCAGAGCCTCTTGGCAATCTAATATATATAAACAATTCGTTCCTTTCTCTAAATTCATAAAATTCACCAAAATATACATAATTTTTGAAGAAATAAAAAGAAACAATAACAGCAAGAATGCTTAAGGTGATAACAATCCATCTCCATTTTAATAAAAATTTCAGTGTTTTTTCATAATAAATATGTTTAATCTCTCTTCCTCCTTTAATCTTTCTCGATAGGCTTGGGATAAGTGTAAATGAGACAAACATTGATGAAAGTAAAGAAATAGTAGATGCAACTGCAAATTGGATGTAAAATACCTTTGTTTTACCCTGGAAGTAAAGAAATGGGAAATAGACAGCTATGGTTGTTAATGTTGCACCAAAAACAGCTATAAATACATCTTTTGCACCTTTTTCTTCCGCATCTTTAACCTTTTCCTCTTTAAGCCTCAATATATTTTCAAGGACAACAATTGAATTATCAACAAGCATTCCAAAACCAAGACATATTCCGCTCAATGTAAGAAAATTTAAAGAAAACCCAAGGAAATAAAGGATTGAGAATGTAAGTATTGCTGAAAATAAGATGGAGATAAAGAATACAAAAACGACAAACATCTTTCTATAAAATATAAAAAGTATAAATGAACAGGAGATGATGCTTATAATACCAAGTAAAATGACCTCTTTTATTGTCCTGAAAATTTCACTTGCCTCATTACTTGAAATAATTAATTTGACATTTTTCTTTCTTTCAAAATTTGAAATTAGTTTTTTTAGAACCCTGCTTATGTAAAATGTATTACCTGTTTTTTTCCTCGATATATTTATAGTTATCTGTGGATTACCATTTATCCTTGAAATAATATCAGGTTCTTTTAACTCATAGTATATCTCAGAAATATCCTCAAGCCTTTTTCCTCCAACATATAAGTCATTTAATCTTTCATTGATTATAATTTGAAGAGGCAGGTCCCTTTTATTTTCTACAACCTTTCCCGCATTATACTTTTTAAAGTCCAGTGCATTGAATACATCATAGATATTTAAGTCTTCATTCTTTATCCTTATATTTATAATCTTCTTAACATCACCAAAAACATTTACATCCTCTACACCTTTTATCATCATAATCTGAAATTTAAATTCATTCGCAAGTTCACTTAATCTTTCTAATGTCATATCACCTGTTATATAAAGAATGAAATTTGGGCCTCTTCTGAATTCCTCGGGGAGATTCTCTTCAACAAATGGTCCCTCCATATCTTCAGGAAATTCCAATTTATTCAATTCTTCAAGTAACAGAACCCTCTTATAATTTAAATCTTTTGAATTATTAAATGTAACCTCTATCTCACATTCATCCTTTTTTGACCTTGATAGAACATCCCTTACATCTTTCAACTTATAGACTGCTGCTTCCACCTTGCTTGTTATCCTTCTTTCCATCATTTCAGGAGATGCACCATTCCAGATATATCTTACGATTATTGAAGGATATTCAACTTCTGGAATCTTTTCTACCGGTAATCTTGTGATTGATACAGCACCGAGTAAAAGGATAATAAGATAAATACAGGTTAAAGAAACAGGCCTATTTAGAAAAAATCTTATCATAAATTATAGGGATAAATACCAAAGATAAGAAAGTGGAAATAACAAGACCACCTATTACAGTTCTTCCAAGTGGTGCCTGTAAAGTTTTCCCAAAAGAAAGTGGTAGAAGTCCAAATATAGTTGTTAATGTTGTCATAAGTATAGGTCTTAATCTCCTTTTTGCAGCCTCTTTTCCGGGATTTTTTATCTTTAATCTTTTAGCATAATCAATAAGAACTATTGCATCATTAACACACAAACCTGTTAAAAGCACAAGCCCAATAAGAGAAATAACATTTATGCTTGTTCCTGTTACGAATAAAGAGAGAAGACCTCCTGAGACAGAGAAAGGGACAACAAGGAATATTAAAAATGGGATAAGGAATGATTCATAAAACGAGGCAAGAATCAGATAAACGAGGAATGATGCAATCAAGAATGCAAAGATTGCACTTTTTAAAATATTTCTGTATTCAGAAATTTCTCCTCCAAGTTCATATTTGAAAGGAATTTTCAGTTTTCTCAAATTTTTAAGATTTGTCTCTGCTTCAACGCATCTTTTTCCGTTGTATCTTACAATGCCCATTGGAACTTTCTTCATTCTTATATCAACCATCTCAGATATCTTAATCCCTTTTATATTCAACGATAGGAGTTCGTCAAATCTTTTCTTATCTCCAATGGTAAGATTTAAAGAAAGTCTCTCTTCACCCCTTTCCACACTCAAAATCTCTTTTTCCTTTAAATTACTTCTTATAAATTCTATAACATCTGAGTGATTGATATTAAATTTTTCCAATATGAAAGGATTTATTTTTAGTTCAATTATATCTATCTTCTCGGCTAAAGGGATGCTTATATCTTTATCATTTTTTAAGACCTCGCTTATTTTCTCTTCTTCATTAAAGTCATTATAAAAAATTCTTATTTTTACCTTTCCTGCATTCTCAAAATATGAAAATATTGGATTAATATCCTTGATAGAATAATTTACATTATAGTTTAAAAAAAATCTTTTATAATCTATCTCATCCTTTGTAGATACTCTTATCACACCTGTTCCGGAGTGTGAAAACCCATAAGGGTCAAAATCACCTGTCTTAGAAATTATATTCCCATACCTTCTAAGATTCTTTGATAATTCATTCACAACCTTTTCTGTTTCATATAAAGGGACTCCAAAAGGTAATTCTATTTTTATCTCCTTATCACTTTTTATATCCGGGAATGCCTCTTTTGGAAGAATGATAAAAGATAAAAATCCTCCAATCATAAGAAATGCTGAAAATAAATAAATGTATTTTTTATTTGAATAAACCCATTCTATAAATCTGGAAAATCTATTTAAAAGATGGTTAAAAATTATACTCCCTTCATCTGTAATCCCTTTTATCTTTGAAGATAACAACGGTAGCAATGTGAATGAGACAAATAGAGAAACTAAACTTGTTGAAATAACCGCGAAGGATAATGGTTTTAACATACTTCCAGCTATTCCATGGATATAGACAATTGGGAAGAATACCGCTATATTTGTCAGAATAGATGTTGAAACAGCAATCCCGACTTCTGCTGCACCTTTTACTGAATCTTTCCTGAAAATAATGTTTTCAAGAACAACTATACACGCATCAACAAGCATACCTGCTGAAAGTGAAAGACCTGCAAGTGTGATAAGATTTATCTTGAATCCGAATATATAAATAAAGAAGAATGAAGAAATGATTGATATAGGAATTGCAAGTGCAAGAACAAATGGTGTTTTGAAATCATTTGTGAATATGAAAAGTGCAAGGAATGCAAGTATTGAACCTAAGATGAGTGCAAATAAAATCTCCTTAAAAGAAGACCTCAGAAATATTGCATCATCATATGCTATCTCATATCCTATCTCAGGATAAATCTCCTTTAGTTTTTTTAATGTGATTCTCACATTATTTGATACATTAATACTATTCTCTCCCCATTCTTTATAAATCTCAATAAGATAGCCTTCTTTAAGATTGTAGAATATTCCAACATTCTTTTCTTTTTCCTCTTCAAAAACATCTGCTATATCTTTTATCTTATATCTTCCACCTAAAATTGGTAAATTCAGAATTTTTTCCTTTGTATCTATCTCTTTTGAAAATCTTATGGGTAATGTATAATTCCCAAACCTTACATTTCCCAATGGGACAGAAATATTATATTTATTCAAACTATATTCAATTTCTCCAAGGCTTATATCTAACGCCTGAAGAATCTCTGACTTTAGTTTAATAAGCATCCTCTTCTCTGGAATTCCGATAATCCTTGCTTCTCCAACCCCATCTGTCTGTTCGAGCCTTTTCTGTAAAATACCATTTATAACTTCCTTCTCACCTTTTATCCATATCCCCATTATTGGAGAAGATGTTGGTCCTGTTGTTAAAATTACAGGTCTTTTTGTCCCGTTGGGTAGGATCCAGAAAGTTTCATCAAGGTTTTCTCTCAGTCTTAATGTTGCATCCTTCAGATTTTCACCTATCCTAAAATAAAGCGTTACGATGGATTTACCTTCAATTGATATGGAACTTATATCCTGAACACCACTTATCCCTGCTGTTTTTTCCTCAATTCTTCTTGTTATTTCTTCATCAATAATTTCAGGTGATGCACCTTCAAATTCTGTAAGGATTGTTAATTTAGGGATTGTTATATCTGGAAGGAGGTCAAAGGGTAATTGAAAGAATGAAATAATCCCAAGGATGACAAGGGATAGAAAAATCATTGTAGTAAAAACAGGCCTTCTTATAAATGTCTCAATGAACTTCATTCTATCTTAACTTGAACCTTTGCATCATGTGCGATTGTAAAATGTCCCTCTGTCAAAACAGTATCACCTAAATTTACACCACTTAGAACCTCTGTCCATTCATCACCTTTTATACCAATGTCAATCCATACCCATTTTGCCTTACCCTGTTCAACCTTGAATACAAGGAATCTTCCTTCTCTCATAAGAATAGCATCATTTGGAATCCTTATTTTATCTTTATAGATTTCTTTTATAATTTTAAGTTTAAGGATAGAACCTAAAGGAAAATCGTATTCTGATTTTATAAACAATTTTACTATTCTATTTTTTTCGTTCAGTATAGGTGCAATACCAGTTATTACACCTTTAAAAATTGAATCACTATCTGATTTCCTTATCTCAACAAAATTTCCAGTTTTCAGATTTTCACCCTCAATGAAAGGTATTTCAGAAACTATAATTTTTTTATTATCATAAATTTCGCATATTTTATCCCCTACATCAACAATCACCCCTTCTCTTACATAAACATCTCCAATAAAACCATCAAATGGTGCCTTTGGTTCTGTTGCTTCATAAATCCTTCTTGCATTTTCAAACCTCTCTACAGCATCAAGGTATCCCGATACTTTTTTTGCCAGTGTTGAATCTATCTCTTCTCTTACAATTATGAATTCATATTTTTTCTTACATTTCTGAAGTTCAATATTCGCATCCTCGTATTCAGCCTTTTCTTTCTCATTATTAAGTTTAAAAAGTATCTCATCTTTTCTAACCCTCTTTCCAGAGAAGATATAAAACTTCAATACATTTGTTTTAACAGGTGATTTGAACAAAACATTTCTTTCAGGGGAAACTATTCCAATTCCTTCAATACTAACTTTAATCTCACCTTTTGATACAATACATCCTGAAACCTCTATAGGTGGTATCTCCTCTTCTTTTTCTAAAAATTTTTCTTTTCTAAATTTAAAGACAAAAAAAAGAACCGCCGAAATTATTATAAAAGCCCCAATTATAACAAAAAATTTCTTCATATATCCTCCATTCTGAAATAAATTGAAATCAAAAGATATTCTTGAATTACATTTTTATATTGTCCAAGGATATCAATTGTATTTAATAGAAACGAGATTCTTTCTTCGGGTGATAAGGATTTTAAATCCTCCTCATGTAACAATTCTATTGTATTTCTCATTGTCCTATCAATAATTGTCAATCTTTTCTCAATATTATTTTTTCTTTTTATCAATTTTTCCCTTACAAAATCAATCTCTTTTTCTTTATCCCTTATAATCTTATCAAGACCTTTCAATCTATGCTCCAGTGAAGATATTTCAAAATACAGCGAAGGTGAAAGTAATGGAAGTCTCATATCAAGATTTAGATAATAAGTGTTTTTATTAAATAAATTCAATTCAGAAATCTCTTCCTTTCTATCCTTGAATCCATAGGAAAGCGAAAGGTTAAATGAAGGTATAAGTTCCCTCTTCTTCTGTGAAAGCATAATTGAATAAATTTCCCTATCAAGTTTAAGTTCAGATAACACTAAATATTCATCAGGGATTATTATTGTATCAGGAAAGGTTTTAAAATCAAAAGAAATATTTTCTATAAGAAAATCATCAAGCCCTGTTATTCTTTTTATTTCGAACATAGCATCATTATAATCATCTTCAATATTTGAGATTTTCATAAATGTGTTCAAAATCTCATTTTTTGATTTTAGATAATGTGTTTTATCTATTGTTTTCTCCTTATAGAGATACTCAATTTCATCCTGAAGATACTCAATATTTTTCTTTATGACAGGGATAACATCTTTTAGCATCAGATAGAAAAAAATCGCAGAAAAATTCATTCTCACTGATTTAATAATCTCCCTCTCTTTCATTTTAATATTTACCTTCAATTTTTCAATCTCTATCTTTTTTCCCCTTATCTTGTCCCATTCCTGTGAAACACCGAGTATTGGTTGGGTATAAGTGATTAAAAACTCTGATTTATAGTATTCCCTATCCTCATAGATATTATATTCCTCTTTTATTTTATCCAAATCAAAGCTTAAATCAATCATTCCACCGAAAGGAACTTTTGTCCCTCCTCCAATCCCGAGCATCTTTTTATAATGCTTCTCTATATATTCAATAGGACTTGAACTTCCAGGATAAAACAATTCATCATAATATTCATATTGATAAGGGTAAGATCCCTTAAGATATAAAGAAGGTGAGAATGAAAAAAGAAGAGATTTATATTCCTCTTCAAGGGAAAAGAGTTGCTCTCTTAGGTTTATTATCTCAGAAGCATTTTTCAAAGCAAGAGAATCTATATCTTGAAGTGTTAAAGAAATTATTAAAAACATAGAATTATTTTATCAATATAGTATAAATAATCAAGAAAAATCACAATTCTTTTGCACTACC
>CBFGJG010000039.1:0-19625 GCA_965649055.1 Caldifarciminota bacterium | reverse complement strand
CCTAAGGCATTACTTGAAGCAGCGATAATCGATGGATGTTCTGTTTTTGGTTTCTTATTGAAGATAGCAATACCACTTGTAAAACCAGCAATAATAACAATAGTTATATTTGATATACTCTCTTCATGGAATTCTTTTATATGGCCTTTGGTTATGACAAATAGTGATAAGCTAAGGCCTGTTCAGGTAGGGCTTGCATACTTTATGCAGGAAGAGAGCACTAATTATACATTACTTTCAGCAGCATCTACAATAGTTGTTATACCTGTTATTATTATATTCTTCTTCTTCCAGAGAAGGATAATGGAATCTTATATGAGGAGCGGAATAAAAGAATGAGATATTTAATGCTTGCTTTTTTTATTTTTCTTTCCTGCTCAAAAGGTACAGATGAGAAGGTTGTAAAGATTACATTCTGGCATGCTATGGGTGGACCGCTTGGCAGGACTCTTGATAAGTTGATAGAAGAGTTTAACTCAATGAATGAAACAATAAAGGTTGTATCTGTTAATATGGGTAATTACAATGCTCTATCACAGAAGATAATGGCATCAATACTTTCAAAGAAGACACCGACAATAGCACAGGTTTATGAAACCTGGACAACGAGCCTTCATAATTCGAAGGCAATATACCCTGTAGAAAATTTTATTGAAAAAGATACTTCTTTTAAGAAAGAACTGGATGATTTTTTTAAGGTATTTATAGATGATAATACACACGATTCAGTCCTTGTTACATTACCTTTTAATAAAAGTGTGAGTGCTTATTTTTACAATAAAGATATATTTGAAAAAAAGGGGATAAAAGGATTTCCGGAAACTTACGATGAAATGATGGAAGTTATGAAAATCCTGAATTCAAAGGATACTGTTGCAACAGCATTCGCAATAACAGTTGGGATTTTCGAACAGTTGTTATATTCTTTTGGTGGAAGATTACTTGATGAAGATTTAAATCCTGTTTTTGATAGTGAAGCCGGGATTAAGGCTATAAAATACTTACAGGATATGATTTTTAAATATAAGGTTGCAAAGACAACAACAGGTTATGAACACCAGGATTTATTTTTATCAGGGAAGGCGTGTTTTATAATGGGTTCATCTGTTTCTTATTCTTATTTAAAAAGGTCAAATCCAAATTTCAGGATAGGACTTGCACCTATGCCGAAAGGGAAAGAAAGGGTTGTTTTTATTATGGGAACAAATATTGCGGTATTTTCAAATGCAAAAGAGAAAGAGAAAAATGCTGCATGGGTATTCATAAAATGGTTTTTATCACCAGAAATACAGGCAAGATGGGCAGTCTCAACAGGGTATGTTCCTGTAAGGAAATCTTCATTTGAAACTGAGATAGTGAAAAGGACATTCAAGGAAGAGCCTGATTTAAGATTGGTCTGGGAACAGCTTGATTACGCAGTGTTTGAACCAACAATACCACAATGGTTCATAGGTAGGAAATTACTTTCACAGATAGCACTTGAACCAGCACTAAAGACAGATGAACCACCTGAAAAATTATTAAGGCTTGGTAAAGAAGAAGTTCAAAGAGCAATGAAACAGGAGTTTTAAGATAAGAATTTTTTTACATTTATTATATACTTAAAATTATTTGACAAAAATTTCCCGGATTTTATAATAGAAAAATGATAAAAAAATTGAATATAGCTTACGGAATAATATTTATTATCCTGTGTTCTTTAAATTTTGTAATTTATCAGGATTTTTTCTCACCTTATCTTTTAAAAATTCTAAATATTATTGAGTATAATAAAATAATCTTATTTACAGAACTTTTATTGCCATACTTATTCGTAACAATTGCTTCATTCTCATCAATAAGCTTGTTTAGATTACCGGTATCGTTTGTTCCTTTTTTCTCACTTCCATTATTATTTATTTTAAACCCTGTAATCTCGGGTATTATTATATTTTTTGCAGGTTTTATCGGGCGTCTTATAATCACAAAAGATAAAGAAAGGTCTATACTTAATGGTTTGATACATTCTGTTCCATTTCTTCTTTCTTCTTTCTTCTTTTTTAAGGATGCTTTTACAAAAAATAATCTTGCTATATCAACAATATCTTTTTTTGTATTCTTTCTTGTTTCATCAATAATTCCTAATACAATTAACAGAAAAATTAATATTTTTCATATATTCCATTTTGTATTTTACAATATCTTTCTGTTTTTCTTTGGTGCAATTTACACTTATTTTTTCTTCTACCTGATAAAATTCTCTTCTTTTTATATTTTTCTTATCCTTACAACGATATTAATTATTATTCTGAATTATATATTAAAATTATCAGTTGAAGGACTAATTTACAAAGTGGCAATAGATATCTCAAACAGGATGTCAAAACTCTCACTTAAAGATGGTATTAATTTCGTTATTGAAGAATCAAAAAAATATATAGACTGGACAATCATAAATTTTGGAATAATAAAGGATGAAAAGATGCATGTCCTTTATAACACAATAAGAGGATTTGATTACGACTTCTATACCCCACTGGGAAAAGGTGTATCTTGGAGGGCAATAACATCAAAGGAGCCTGTTCTTGTAAGGGATGTGAAAAAAGACAAAGATTTTGTTGCTGTGGATTCAGTCTCAAGATGTGAATTGTGTATACCATTATTTTATAACAATGAACCTTTGGGTGTCCTTGACTTTGAGCACAAGGAACCTAATGGATTTGATGAAAACGATATAATACTTGGAAGTATGTTTGTTCCGGAATTGTCAAGGATAATAAATACACATATGAAACTTCTACCACTTCTACGCCTTTCAAAAAATATAAAGAAGGGAACCGAAGAAACAGATAGAACAATTAATGAATTCATTACAAAGATTAATGAAAATGTGAAAAGTGCCACAATAGTTCACACTGAAACAGGTAAAATGGTAGATTCTTTTGGGATTTTTGAAAACAGCATTGTATCTATAAAAGGGACAAACGAAAGATTAATAGAAGAAATAAGGAAATTATTAAATAATATAAACGAGATTAATAGAGAGGTAGAGAATAAATCCAAAGATATAAAAGAACATGAAAATCTCATAACCGATATGACCGAATTTCTTAAAGTAATAAGCAATTCTATAAGGGAAATTCAGGACAGCATATATGATTTTAAAAACATCATTGATTCCATAGTTGAATTTTCAGATGATACGAGCCTTCTTGCAATAAATGCAAGCATTGAAGCAGCAAGGGTTGGAGATGTTGGCAGGGGATTTTCTGTGATAGCACAGGAAATTGGAACTCTTTCAGCAAACACAATTGAACTGATTGAAAAAGCCAAAGATATACTTGATAATTATTCAAAAAGATTTTCTTTTATAGTGGATAGTGTAGAGGCAAAAAAAGATAAGATGAGCCTTTATCAAAAATTCACTGAATCACTTGAGAATTACCTTTCATTTGTTTCAAATAATCTTAATGAGATTAAAAATTCAATGGAAAAAAATATAAAGATGATAGAGAGTCTTAAAAGAAATACAGATATGATAGAACATGAGATAACAAAATCAGTTTCCCTTAATAAAGAAAGTGGGGAAAAGATAACATCACTTATTATTCAGATAAAAAGTAATCTGAATACAATAAGTGAATTTGAAACATTTATAAAGCGGGTATTGGGTGAGATTGAAAATCTGAATAAATTAATAGATGAATTCAGTCTTAATGTGAAAGATTTCTTTGTATGATCCGGAGGTAAAATATGGATAAAATATTGAGCGGATTAAGACCAACAGGCAGGGTTCATATAGGTAATTTCTTTGGTGCTATTGAAAATTGGGTTAGATTACAAAATAACAACATCTGCTTTTTTGAAGTAGCAGACTGGCATACGCTAACGACAAAGCCAGAAAACAGTAAAAACCTTAAAGGATTGATTAAGGAAACTGTTATTGACTGGTTTGCCTGTGGAATAGACCCTGAAAAATCAACTGTTTTTGTCCAGTCTGATGTGAAGGAACATGCCGAACTTTATCTTTTATTTTCAATGCTTGTTACAGTCCAGAGATTACAGAGAAACCCAACTTTGAAGGATATGATTAGGGATTTGTCAATAGGAGAAAACCTGTCCTTCGGACTTCTTGGATACCCTGTCCTTCAAGCCGCTGATATCTTAATATACAGGGCAAACAAGGTTCCTGTTGGCGAAGACCAGCTTCCACATATAGAACTTGCAAGGGAGATAGCAAGAAGATTTAATTATCTTTATGGTGAAGTATTCCCTGAACCAGAAGGAATACTTACAGAAGCAAAAAGGGTTCCGGGGCTTGATGGAAGAAGGATGTCTAAATCCCTTGGTAATACAATACTTATTTCAGATTCAAGGGAAGATGTTGATAAAAAGATCTTTGAAGCATTCACGGACCCGTTGAAAATAAAGAAGAATGATCCGGGACACCCGGAAGGATGCGTTCCATTTGCATATCTTAAGATATTAAATAAAGAAATGTTCACTGAAAGAGAAAAAGCATGCATTGAAGGAAAAATAGGTTGCGTCCAGTGTAAAAAAGAAATTTCTTCAATACTCAACGATTTTCTTGAACCAATAAGGAAGAAAAGAAAAGAAGTAGAAAAATGGGATATAGAAAAAATTCTTAATAAAGGGAAAGAAAAAGCAATAGAAGAGACAAGAAAAACAATGCAGATTGTTAGGGAAAATATGGGTCTCTGGTCTCATAAATAATACAATATATAGTATCTTTTTTTAAAAAAATACAATATATAGTATTTTTTACTTGACAAAAATAAAAATTTGTTGTATACGGGAAAAAAGGAGTTTTTATGGAAAGGTATGTCAGGAAAAGGGATGGTAGTATAGTTGAGTATGACAGAATCAGGATTGAAAAGGCAATTGAGAAGGCAGCAACAGCCTGTGAAGCCATAATACCTGTTGAAGATATATCAAAAGAGATAGAGATTATATTACATAGAAGTTTTTTTAAGAAAGGTAGTATTCCATCTGTTGAGGAAATCCAGGATATCGTTGAAAGAACATTGATGGAAAAAGGTTATGTTGATGTTGCAAAGGCTTATATTATTTATAGACAGAAAAGAAGCGAGGCAAGGGATTTAAAGAGCACACTTGAAGAGGCGGAAAATCTTATTGAAAATTATTTGACGAAGTGGGATTGGAGGGTTCAGGAAAATTCAAATATGAATTATTCATTACAGGGAATGAATTTTTATATCTCTTCTTCCATAACAGCGAGATACTGGTTAAATAGAATTTATCCTGAAGATATAAAAAGGGCACATGATGAAGCAGATTTACATATACACGACCTTGGATTGCTTGCACCATATTGCGTGGGATGGAATCTTGAAGATGTTTTAAGGAAAGGGTTTGGAGGTGTTCCGGGGAAAATAACTTCAAAGCCACCCAAAAGGCTGAGGACTGCACTTGGACAAGCTGTAAATTTCTTCTATACATTGCAGGGTGAAACAGCAGGCGCACAAGCTTTCTCAAATTTTGACACACTCCTTGCGCCATTTATCAGGTATGATAAACTTGATAGAGGTCAGGTAAAACAGGCATTACAGGAATTTCTTTTTAACTGCAATGTTCCTACAAGGGTTGGTTTCCAGACACCTTTCACGAATATAACCCTTGACTTAAAGGTTCCTGAATATATGAAGGATAAGAATGTTATAATAGGTGGAATGGAAATGCCTGAAAAATATGGTGATTTCCAGAAAGAGATGGATCTTTTCAATGATGTTCTTGCAGAGCTTTATCTTGAAGGTGATGGTGTTGGAAGAATATTCACCTTCCCAATCCCGACTATAAATATCACGAAGGATTTTGAATGGGATAACCCTGTTTTCAAGAATATATGGAAGATGACAGGAAAATATGGTATACCATATTTTGGGAATTATGTGAATTCGGATATGAAGCCTGAGGATATTACAAGTATGTGCTGCAGGCTTTCGATTAACAAGAAAGAATTAAGGAGAAGGAGCGGAAGTCTTTTCGGTGCAGGTGTCCAAACCGGTTCTGTAGGTGTTGTAACAATTAATATTCCAAGGATTGCTTACATATCACATACAGAAACCGAGTTTTTTGAAAGGCTTAAACATTTAATGATACTTGCTAAGGTATCACTTGAGATAAAAAGGAAGATAGTTGAAGACCTGACTGAAAAAGACCTCTATCCGTATTCAAAGATTTATCTTGAGAATGTAAAACAAACAACAGGGAAATACTGGTCAAACCATTTTTCAACAATAGGTATTGTAGGTATGAATGAAGCGTGTATGAATTTTCTTGGTCTTCCGATATCCACAAAGGAAGGTAAAAACTGGACAATAAAAATACTGAAATGGATGAGGGAAGAGATACTTGAATTCCAGAGGGAAACAGGAAATCTATATAATCTTGAAGCAACACCTGCAGAAGGTGTTTCTTACAGGTTTGCAAAGAAAGACAGGGAAAAATTTACTTCAATCTATACACAGGGAACAGCTGATGCACCTTATTACACAAATTCGGTTCATTTACCTGTTAATGAAGAACACGATATATTTGAACTCCTTGAATTACAGGACGACCTTCAGGTTTTATTCACAGGTGGAACCGTGGTTCACCTTTTCCTTGGTGAGGAGATAGAAGACTGGAAGATGGTGAGGGAACTTGTAAAGAAGATAGTTACAAGATTCAGATTACCTTATTTCAGTATCACACCTACCTTCTCAATATGCCCTGTCCATGGATATTTAAAAGGTAAACAGGAATTCTGTCCTTTCGAACATACAAAGGAAGACATTTTAAAGTATGGAACGAAAATTGAGATTTCAGAGGAACAATTGAATGAAATACCAGCCGGTTCTTTTATCAAAGAGGATGAAACAATAAGTGTAATTTTAAAAAGGAGTGAAGATGGAAAAACTTAAAGAAGATAAAAAAATAAAGGTATTTGTTGTAAAGCCTGAAATATATTCAAGGGTTGTTGGTTATTTTAGGCCTGTTCAGAACTGGAATATAGGGAAAAAACAGGAATTTAAAGATAGAAAGGTTTTAAAAGTTGATAAAGGGGTTTAGCGGATTAACCCTGCTGGACTTTCCAGATACTATCTCTTCAATAATATTCATCGGTGGTTGTAATTTTAGATGCCCAATCTGCCATAATCCTGAGCTTGTTCTTCCCGAACTCTTAAAAGAATTACCCGATATTGATAAAAAAGATATATTGATAGAAATAAAAAAAAGAAAAGGATTCATAGACGGAATCGTGATATCAGGTGGAGAACCATTACTTTACGACGAAACCATAACACTCGCAAAAGAAATAAAGGATATTGGATTGAAAGTTAAAATAGATACAAATGGCTCATTCCCCGAAAGGCTGAATAAAATACTCCCCTTTGTTGATTATATAGCGATGGATATAAAAAGTTCTATAGAAAAATACAAGGAAGCTTCCGGTATAGAGGTGGATATAAATAAGATATTAAACTCCATAGAGATAGTGAAAGGTTTTAAGGATTATGAGTTTAGAACAACAGTTCATCCAAAATATGTTGATAAAGAGGATATCTTAAAAATAGTAGAACTCATTAAAGGGGCAAAAAGGTTCAGAATACAGAATGCAAGAGGATACAAAAACATAAAAAACGATACAAAGGAAAGACTTTATTTAGATAAGGAATTTGAAGAACTCAAGGGTATCGTAGAACAATTCTTTCCAAACTAAATTCATTTTTTTAAAATTTTTTTAAAAATTTTTAAAAAATCTTTATAATTTAATGATTTTGAAAAAATTATAAAAATAAAAAATTTTTACTTCACCCCTTGACAAATATGTTATTTGTGATAATATTATTATAAAAAAGGAGGTTAACTATGGTGAAGGTTAAACCTGTTGGTAGAAGGGTTCTTGTTAAGAGAATGGAAGAGGAGGAAAAGAAGGTTGGTGCTATTTATATACCTGACACCGCAAAGGAAAAACCCCAGATGGGTGAGGTTATTGCGGTTGCAGATGTAAAAGAGAAGGATGATCCTCTTCCGGTTAAGAAAGGTGATAAAATTATCTTTGGTAAGTATGCAGGGAGCGAGATAACGATAGAGGGTGAAGAATATTTGATACTGAACGAAGATGATATCCTTGCAAAGATTGAAAAAGAAAAATAAGGAGGTAGACTATGGCAGCAAAAGACATTAAGTATTCATCTGAAGCAAGAAAAGCTATTCTTGAAGGTGTTACTAAACTTGCAAGTGCGGTTAAGGTAACATTGGGTCCAAAGGGTAGGAATGTAGCGATTGAGAAGAAATGGGGTGCTCCTACGGTTACAAAAGATGGTGTTACAGTGGCAAAAGAGATAGAACTTAAAGACCCATTTGAAAATATGGGTGCGCAGATGGTAAGGGAAGTTGCATCAAAAACATCGGATGTTGCTGGTGATGGAACAACAACTGCTACTGTTCTTGCAGAAGCAATTTTTAAAGAAGGTATGAAGAATGTTACAGCAGGCGCAAATGCAATGGCTCTAAAAAGAGGAATTGATAAAGCAGTTGACGAGGTTGTTGAGTATTTAAAGAGTATTTCATCAGAAGTGAGTGATAAAAAAGAGATTGAACAGGTTGCCTGTATCTCTGCAAATAATGATAGAGAGATAGGTAAGATTCTTGCCGATGCAATGGAAAAGGTTGGTAAAGATGGTGTGATTACTGCTGAGGAAGGTAAAGGGCTTAAGACAGAACTTGAGCTCGTAGAAGGTATGCAGTTTGATAGAGGTTATATCTCACCATATTTTATCACAAATCCAGATAAGATGACAGTCGAGCTTGAAGATGTTTATATCTTGATACACGATAAGAAAATCAGTGCAATAAAAGAAATCTTACCATTATTAGAAAAAATATCACAGATGGGAAAACCATTACTCATTATTGCAGAGGATGTGGAAGGTGAAGCTCTCGCAGTCCTTGTCTACAATAAGCTCCGTGGAACATTGCAGGTTGCTGCTGTAAAGGCACCTGGATATGGTGATAGAAGAAAAGAGATGCTCAAAGATATAGCAATACTCACTGGTGGAAAGGTGATTGCAGAAGAAGCTGGTATGAAACTTGAAAATACTAAGATAGAAGACCTTGGAAAGGCAAAGAAGATAAAGATTGATAAAGATAATACAACTATAATAGAAGGGCTTGGAAAGAAAGAAGAGATACAGGGAAGAATAAATCAGATAAAGAAACAGATACAGGAAACAACATCTGATTATGATAAGGAAAAATTACAGGAAAGACTTGCTAAACTTGCTGGTGGTGTCGCAGTGATTAAAGTTGGTGCTGCAACAGAGGTTGAAATGAAAGAAAAGAAAGCAAGGGTTGAAGATGCATTGCATGCGACAAAAGCAGCAGTTGAAGAAGGAATTGTTCCAGGTGGTGGAGTTGCTCTTTTAAGGTCCATTGAAAGGGTTAGAAAATTCGCAGAAAAACTTGAAGGTGATGAGAAAATAGGTGCTGAGATAATAGCAAAAGCATTACAGGAACCATTAAGATGGATTGCACAGAATGCAGGAGATGAAGGTTCTGTTATCATTGAAAAGGTTATGAATGCCGAGGGAAATGTTGGATACAACGCTGAAACCGGAAAGATAGAGGACCTCGTTAAGGCTGGTATTATTGACCCGACAAAGGTTGTGAGATGCGCATTGCAGAACGCTGCAAGTGTTGCATCACTGCTTATAACAACTGAAGCATTGATAGCAGAGATACCGGAGAAGAAAGAAACACCAATGCCTCCAGCTGGTGGAGGATACGGAGAATATTAATGTTTAACAGAAGGGGGCTTTTAAGCCCCCTTATCTATTATTATGCCAATATACGAATATAAATGTTCTAAATGTGGAAATATTTTTACTGATTTAAAAAATTTTAATGATAATTTGACTTCCATCTGCCCTAAATGTAATGGAGAAGGTCTTAAAATATTCTCAAAAAGTATAGGAATATCCTTCAGAGGTTCGGGTTTTTATATAACTGATTATAAAAAGAGAAATATAGAAGTTAAAGATAAAGAAAATAAAGAAAAAACCTGACTTCTCCTTAATTAATTTTCACTTGCATTTTTCCATTATTCCTTTATATTTTTAATATGAAAAATTTTTTTTTGATATTTTTAATTTTGGGTTGTTCAAGGATAAAAAACAAGGAAGAACAACCAAAAATCACCATCAAAGATTTCAGTATTTCCGAATCTTTTTCGGGTTATAAAAACTGGATACTTTTTGCTGATAGTGCAAGAGAATCAGAAAATTATTCATACATAATTTATGGTGTGAAAATAAGTTTTTTATCTGCAGATAGAGAAACACTTTCAAAGCTGTATTCCGATAGTGGTCTCGTATTTGAAGAAACAGGTAATTTGATAGCATATTCGAATGTAAATGTGATAACAGGTGATTCTATCAAACTCCTTTCAGATTCACTAAAATGGAATAATAAGATAGAAAAGATAATTATAGATGGAAATTTTAAATACTGGACGAAGGATGAATATATAGAAGGTGAAGGTATGGAATCAGACAGATTGCTTAAGGAGATTGTTATTAAAAAAAGAATAAAAGGTAAAGGTGAATATAAAAGATGATTTTTATATTAGCAATAACCTATGACATTGAAGCAGGAAAAATGAAGATACTTGATTTTAAGACAAAGATATTCGAAGATACAGTAATAATTACTTCAGATAGTTTTAATATAAAAGGATTGAAAGGTATCCAGGGTGAAAATGTTGTTAAAATAATGGGAAATGTTTCTGCCAATTCGGGAAATACAAATATAATCTGTGATAGTGTGATATTTTATCCTAAAAATGGTGTTGTAACACTGTTTGACAACATTGTTATTACAAGGGGAAATTATAATTTCTCAGGGGATGCTGGAAGCTTTTTTATTGATTATGATTCAGGATACGTTTATAAAAAATTCTTTCTTAAAACAGATAGTTCGATAATTCAGGGAAACTATGCATCTTTCAATAAAGAAAGGGTGAAGATATTTAAAGAGCCTGTATATAAGAGAAAAAAAGTTTTAATTTCATCAGATACAATCATATATAATTTTAATGATAGCACGGCACAATTCATAAATAATGTTAATATTAAGAGTGAAGAGGTTAATGGTTTCTGTGGAAAATTTTTCTATGATGATATAAAAAATTCCGGTAAATTTTACTATAATCCAATATTTATTACAAAAACAGACAGTATTGTATGTGATTCCGGTTATTTTGATTTTAACACAAATACAGGCTTATCGTATAATACAAAGATAATTTCAAATACAGAGGATGGGAAAAATTTTGTAAGTGGGGATTTTGCAAGATTCTTCTTTGGGAAGGATAAACTTGATTCCCTGTTCCTTTTCAAAAACACAAAGGGTGAGCTCGTTAAAAATGATACTCTCAACAAAAAACCTTAAAAAGATATTCAGATCAAGACCTGTTGTTAATGGTGTTGATATTGAAATAAAAAAGGGAGATGTTGTTGGGTTGCTTGGGCCAAATGGGGCAGGAAAAACAACAACATTCTATATGATTATGGGTTTTCTGAAGCCCGACGAAGGATATGTATATCTTGATGATAAAGATATAACTTCATTACCAATGCATCTAAAGGCAAGACTCGGAATATCTTATCTTCCACAGGAACCATCAATTTTTAGAGGACTCACTGTTGAGGATAATATCTATGCTGTTTGTGAAATGATATTGAAAGATAAAAGCGAAATGAAAGAGACAACAGAAAAATTAATTGAAGAGTTTAATCTGAAAGAGATTAGAAAAAATTTAGGTTCTAAACTTTCAGGTGGAGAAAGAAGACGGGTTGAGATTGCAAGGGCTCTTGTGGCCAAACCAAAATTTCTTTTGCTTGACGAACCTTTCACTGGAATAGACCCGATTGTAAGGGAAGAAATCCAGAGGCTTGTTATAACACTTAAAAATAAAAAAATTGGTATTCTTATTACAGACCATAATGTCAGAGAAACACTTGAAATTACAGATTTTTCATTTATTATGTATGAAGGAAAGATACTTATTTCGGGAAAAACTGAAGAACTTATAAAAAATGAAAAGGCAAGAAAAATATACTTAGGTGAAAAATTCAGGATATGAAGAAACACATTTCGCAGGAAAATTTAATAAAACTTGAACAGAGATTAACTCCTGAACAGGTATTAATTCTTCATATTCTGCAAACACCCAAACTTGAATTAATCGAAAGTATAAACAATGAACTTGAACAAAATCCATCCCTTCTCGATATTGAGTTTGAAGAATCTCAGGAGATAGAAGAAACAGAAATAGAAGAACTTGATTTTGATAAAGAATTAAAAGAAATAATAAAGGAAGATTTTTTGACATATTTTGAACCTGAAAAGGATGAAGATAAATTCTTTGAAATCCCATCATCAAAACCCACATTAAAAGAGTATCTTAAACAGGAATTTGCAATGTTAACATCTGATGAAGAAAGCTTCAGGATAGGGGAATATATTATTGAATCACTTGATGAGCACGGATTCCTTGAATATGATATTGAAGATATTGCAAGGGACTTAAATGTTAATCCGGAAAATGTTTTTAAAGCAATGAGTATTATTAGAGATATAGAACCAGGTGGATTTGCCTTAAAAGGAACTCAAGAATATCTGATATACCAAATCAGGATGAAATACCTTGATGAAGATTGTGAAACTATAGTTAGAGATTTTTACAATGAATTTTTAAAAAATGATTTAAATACAATTGCCAAGAGGATGAATAAAAATCTTGAAGAGATAAAAGAAAAGGTAAATGAAATCAAGAAACTAAAACCATTTCCTGCAAATCATGAATTTGGTGAAGTTGAATACATCGTTCCTGATGTCCTAGTTGAGATAGAAAACAATGAGCTAAAGATACTGATAAATGAGACAGAAATTCCATTCATATTTATTAATCCCAAACATCTTGACATACTGAAAAATGAAGAACTTTATGATAAAGAGACACTAAGTTTCATAAAGGAAAAGGTTAAAAGAGGACTCCTTTTTATTAAAGGGCTTGAAATGAGGAGAAGGACATTCAGAAGATTAATTGAATTTATAATAAATGAACAGAAAGAATTCATTTTGAGAGGGGAAGAATTTAAAAAACCCTTGAGATTAAAAGACATATCGGAGAAACTTAATGTTAATCTATCAACCTGTTCAAGAATTTTAAAGGATATTTATGTTCAGGTAAACTGTAAAGTATATAACATAAAGGAATTTTTCAGTCTTCCTTCAAAAAATAAGGGAGACATTTCAAGAGATAATGTAAAAACAATGATAAAAAAAATTATATCTGAAGAGAAAGAACCATTAAAGGATACCCAGATATTAAAAAAACTTCAGGAGATGGGAATATATATTACAAGAAGAACAGTTACAAAATACAGAGAAGAACTGAATATTCCACCCTACAACATAAGAAGAAACCTTGGATAAAAAATATAAAAATATTTAAATTAGGAGGGATCTATGTTAAAAGGTTCTATAGTCGCATTATCAACACCATTTACAGATGATGGTGTTAATTTTAACACATTAAAAGAATTGATAGAATTTCATAACAAAGCTAATACAGATGCTATACTTGTTCTTGGAACAACCGGTGAATCACCTACATTATCACAGAAGGAAAAAGATGCAATTATTGAGAAAACACTTGAATGGTCGAAATCACCGGTTATAGTTGGAACAGGAACAAATTCAACTGAAAAAACAATACAGGATACAAAAAGGGCAAAAGAACTCGGTGCTGAATATGCGCTTGTAATTACACCTTATTATAATAAACCAAATCAGGAAGGTTTATATCATCATTTTATAAAGGTAGCCGAGTCAGTAGACATAAAAATAATTATTTACAATGTTCCGGGAAGAACCGGTGTTTCGATAAAACCTGAAACAGTTGTTGAACTTTCAAAGGTAAAAAATATTATCGGAATAAAAGAGGCAAGTGGTGATATAAAGGCAATGATGAAGATTGTTTTCTATGCTGAAAAAGATTTTGTTTTGCTTTCAGGGGATGATTTTATAACTTTACCACTTATGTCAATAGGTGGGAAAGGTGTTATTTCCGTTACAGCTAACATTATACCTGAAAGGGTCAAAAAATTTGTGGATTTCTGTCTTAAAGGAGATTTTGAGTCTGCATTGAAAATGAATCAGGAAATAGTTGAGGTTTCAGATGCCTTGTTCATAGATACAAATCCAATACCTGTAAAAGAAGCTTTGAATATGCTAGGTTTTAAAATGGGTAAACCAAGATTACCCTTAACAGAACTTTCCCGTGAGAATAAGGAAAAATTAAGAAAGGTTCTTCTTAAATATAAGATAATTAAAGAATAGGAGCAAAAATGAATCTCGCTATTATTGGTGCTCTTGGAAAAATGGGTTCAGTCGCCTATGATTATGCAAAGGAAAAAGGTATCTGTGTTTATAAAGTGGATATAAAAGGCGAAATAAAAAGAATAAATGATATAAAGGATAATTTAGATTGTATCCTCGATTTTTCTTCAGAAGAGGGACTTAAAAACGCTATTGAATTCTGTATAGAAAAGAAAATACCCGTTGTGAGTGGAACAACAGGAATAGATAAAAGGATTTTTGAAGAAGCAAGAAAAAATATTCCAGTTCTTTATTCACCTAATTTTTCCCTTGGTGTAAATCTAATCTTTCATTTCTTAAATTCATTTCCTGAAAATCTTAAAGAATTTTTTACTTCATACATTCTTGAAGCACATCATACTTCGAAGAAGGATAAACCAAGCGGAACTGCAAAAAAGATTGCCGAATACACAAATCCAGTTGAAACATTCTCAATAAGGGCAAAGGATGAACCTGGAACACATTTTTTATTCTTATATGGTGATGGTGAAACTATAGAAATAATACATAGAGCAAGGACAAGAAAGATATTTGCAATCGGTGCAATACTTGCCTGTGAATGGATAATCGGTAAAGAGCCAGGTTTATATTCAATGGAGGATATATGGACTGGAAAGAGATAGCAAATATTATTTCGAAGTCAAGGAAAACAACACCTTCAATAGTTTTCCTGAAAGGTAAAATTGACACAATAAGAGGTAGAGAACTTGGAATTCATATATTTGGTTTTGGAGAAGATTATATACTTATCGGCGACTGGGATGAGATAAAAAAGATTATAGTTGAACAGAAGGATATCTATGTTGATATAAAAGGAAGGTTCCAGGCAGTCCCTATGATAGATTTGAGAAAGATTGAGGCAAGGGTGGAACCTGGTGCTATAATAAGGGATGGGGCAAAGATTGGTAAAGATAGTATAATACTTATGGGTGCTGTTGTGAACATTGGCGCTGAAATTGGGGAAAGAACAATGATAGATATGAATGCAGTTATAGGAGCAAGGGCTATAATAGGAAGAGATTGCCATATAGGTGCTGGTTCTGTTATCGCAGGTGTTCTTGAACCACCTTCTGCAGAACCTGTGATAATAGAGGATAATGTTATAGTTGGGGCAAATGCTGTGATACTTGAAGGTGTTAAAGTGGGAAAAGGTTCTATAGTTGGAGCAGGTGCAGTTGTTGTTGACAATGTTCCAGAGGGTAAGGTTGTAGCAGGAGTTCCAGCAAAGATTATTAAGGATGCAAAAGATGTTAAAGAAGACAAGAAAAAAATTTTAAGAGAACTGAGAGAGAGATAGATTGAAAAAAGAAAATAATATTATTATTGGAAAATTTGAGGGCAAAAATGGTGGATATGGTTTTTTAATTCCCGAAGATGGTTCAAATGATTTATTTATTCCGCAACATTATACAGGAACTGCACTAAATGGCGATACTGTTTCTGCAGTAAAAATAAGAGAGGGTCCTAAATACATTGCCAAGGTTTTAAATGTTTTAAAAAGAGGGAAGGAAAAATATGTGGGAAGGATAGTTATAGAAAGAGGAGTTGGTTATCTTTATGTTTTTGATAAGAACATTCCTTATCTTTTCTATATTGAAAATTTTAACAAGAAAAAATATAAAAAGGGAGAGATTGTCCTTGCAAAGTTTTTAAAGTGGGAATCAAAAAGATACTCACCGTCCTGCATAATACAAAAAAGAATAGATTCTGACGATATTGAAAAATACATACTTGAGGAGACTTTCTTACTAAAAGAAGAATTCAATAAAAATGTTCTAAATGAAGTAAAAAATATTGAATTTATAATAAAAGATAAATTAAAAGATCTCAGAAAAGAATTTGTTATAACAATTGACCCGGAAGATGCAAAAGATTTTGACGATGCTATATCTTTGAGAAAAATAAAGGGATATTACTATCTTTATGTTCATATTGCTGATGTATCTAATTATGTTAAAAAAGATAGTGAAATAGATAAAGAGGCAAAAAAAAGAGGACTTTCTGTTTATCTCCCATACAAAACATTTTATATGCTTCCAAAGGAATTGACAGAAAAATTGAGTATAACCGAAGGAGATGATAAAAGGGCTATTTCTGTTATTATGAAACTTGATAATTCAGGTGAAGTTGTTGATTATTCCATAGAGAAATCTATTATTAGAAATAGGAAAAGACTGAGTTATGAGGAGGCAGAAAAACTTATAAATTCAAACCATAAAACAAAATTAGGAAAATATCTAAAAGAATTATCGGAAATTTCAAAGATAATTGAAGAGAAAAAGATAAAGAAAAAAAGACTTGATTTTAATATTCCAAAGATAGAGGTTAAAATTATAAATAACAGGATTCTTGTAAGACCGGAGATAAGACTTTCTTCCCATGATTTAATAGAAGAGTTTATGATACTAACGAATGAAATAATCGCAAAGGAACAATTAAAATTTGATAAAGGAATTTTCAGAATACATGAAGAACCTGATGAGATTAAATTGAATGAATTTAAAAGATTCGTTTCTTTACTTGGTTATAAACTTGAAGGAATATCGAGGGAAGCACTTTTTAAATTCTTGGAAAAGATAAAAGGTGAACCTTTTGAAAAGATTTTGAATTATGAACTTTTAAGGTGTATGAAAAGGGCAAGATATGTAGCATATCCTTCTCCTCACTTCGGACTTGCTTCTTCTTTATATACACATTTCACTTCTCCTGTAAGGAGATACCCAGACCTTGTAGTCCACAGGATTATAAACGGAGAAAAATATGAATTAAAAGAACTTGAAAAAATTTCAGAACATTCAAGTGAGATGGAATGGAGGGCTCAGGAAGCAGAGAGGAAAGCACAGGAGATATTTACTTTAAAATATCTTAAAGAACACAGAGGAGAAGAATTTATTGGACTTATAAAAGGAGTAACAAACAAAGGTATTTTTGTAGAACTTGAAGAATTTTTGATATCAGGGTTCATTCCTGTTTCTCTTTTACCGGATGATAATTACAGAGCATATGAGAATGAACTGATTGGAAAATGGAAGAAATTCAAGGTTGGGGATAGGATAACAATGAGGATTAACCACCTTGATTCGCTCTCGGGTGAACTTGAATTTGAATACATAGGGAGGGTTATACAATGATACCATTCATAATTTTATTTTTAGGTGCATCAATAGGCTCTTTTATCAATGTTCTTATTTATAGGCTTCCAAGGAAGTTATCAATAGTTTTTCCACCTTCAAGTTGCCCCTATTGTAAGAAGAGAATAAAATTCTATGATAATATTCCAATCTTAAGTTACATTATTCTTTTAGGGAAGTGCAGGTTCTGTAAAAAACCTATATCATCAAGATATATTATTGTTGAGTCTATTTCAGGGATAATTCCAGTTTTTCTATATTTCAGATACGGTTTATCATTGGATTTTTTAAAAAGCACATTATATATTTTCTTTATGCTTCCAATTGCTTTTATTGATTTTGATACTATGTTAATTCCTGACTCAATAGCAATTCCTGGAATTATAACAGGTTTAATTGTTTCCCTCTTCAAAGGTGAGATATTTTTCTCATTAACAGGTGCTTTTGTTGGTGCAGTATCAATTGTTATCATATATTTTGCAGGAAAAGCAGTTTTTAAAAAAGAAGCAATAGGACTTGGAGATATAAGGGTTGCTGCTCTAATAGGTTCTTTCACATCAATTTCTGGATTTTTCATTTCTCTTTTTATTGCATCTGTAATCGGTTCAATATATGGAATATTTATTGTTATAAGAAAAAAAAAGAATATGAAAACGGAAATCCCATTTGGTCCATTCCTTGCAATTGGTGGTTTTATTTCAATGATTTTTGGAGATTACATAATAAAAATTTTTAAAATATGAAATGTGTTGTATTTACAGGGATTATATACACTGATAAAGAAAGGTTGGAAGAATCAAGATTATGGATTGAAAAAAACATAGGTAATATAGTTTATGAAACAGAACATATTCCATTTGATTTTACAGACTATTATAATGATGAAATGGGAGAGAATCTTAAAAGATTCTGGATAGGAACTGATAGAATCATTTTTGAGAACGAGCTTGTTTACATAAAAAATTCAACTGTTCAATTTGAAAAACAGATATCTATAAATGGTAAAAGGAAGGTTAACATAGACCCTGGTGGAATTGGGATTTCAAGGGTAATTCTTGTTACAACAAAGAATTATTCCCACAGGATTTATCTTGGTGAAGGAATTTATGGTGAAGTTACATTAATCTATAAAAATAAAAGATTTCAGGAACTTCCGTGGACATATCCTGATTATAAGACCAAAATATTTGGCGATTTTGCATTGAAAATGAGGGATTACTTCTTCGTGTAATAATCTCTGTAATAATAATAGTATCTGTATCCTTTTGAAAGATTCACAAAATTCAAAACATATCCGTCAATCTTTATAGATTTATTATTCATAAACATCTTTAATCTTTGAAGAAGAATTTTTGGTGTGCTCGAATGTTTAACAACAAGTATTGTTTTATCAAGAAGACTTGAAAGTAACATTGAATCAGCAACGGTAAAAATAGGGGGGGAATCAACGATAATTACATCAAATTCCTTCTTTAGGTTTGTTATAAGGTCTTTCATTTTCTTTGATTCAAGGAGTTCAGTAGGGTTTGGTGTACGTGTCCCGGATGTTATTATAGAAATTTTACCCCTTTTTGTTATAGGTAATTCTTTTATATTTCCACTTAGATAATCAGAAAGCCCCGGTTCTTTTTCTATCTGAAAAAATCTATGAATAACAGGTTTTCTTAAATCAGCATCTATAATAATAGTCTTTTTTTCAGCGAGAGAGAAAGAAACAGCAAGATTTGATGCTACAAAACTTTTACCTTCTTCTTCCCTTATACTTGTGATAAGAATTGATTTCTTTTCTTCAGCATCAGAAAGGACAATATTTGTTCTTAATGTTCTGAAAGGTTCTGAAATCAGGGATTTCTTATGTTCAGAAGTAATATCTTCTTTACTGTTATTCTGAACCCTTGGAATTAGACCATACAAAGGAACTTTGAGTATAAAATTTACTTCTTCTTCAGATTTCACTGAAATATCAAGATAATCTGCAAGTATTGCAAAAACAATTCCAAGAGATATACCTATAAAGAGATAAAATATTATTCTTCTGACTTTTAC
>CBFGJG010000038.1:0-20576 GCA_965649055.1 Caldifarciminota bacterium | reverse complement strand
ACTCCTTTGAGGATTGCCCTCCCCCGGGCAATCCTCTCTTCATTCATTACCCCTATCTTCACTATCTTAACTGTACCACCATGTGCATGATCTTTTCCATTACAAAATAAAAATTTTCTTGCAAATTCTTTAAAAATTATTTATAATATAAAAAAGGAGGTTGTATGAAAAAGTTTTCATTAGTAATGCTTGTTTTACCATTGGTTTTCTTTGCACAGGAATGGAACTGGAACTTTATGGGTTCAGGTGCAAGGGCTTTAAGTATGGGTGGTGCCTTTATAAGTATCGCTGATGATGCAACATCAATCACATGGAATCCTGCTGGTATCGCACAACTTATCAGGCCTGAAGTTTCAATTTCAGGTGGTTTTAAAAGTGAGAACTGGGATCCAGGTGAAGCATACTATGGTTATTCTAATTCCCATGTAGCACTTGACTTTGGTTCGATTGTTTATCCACTTTCCTTAGGTAATATGAGATTTGTCTTCTCATTCGCATATCATACTATTATGGAATCTTATTATGAAGAGACAGATACCGTTGACTTTGTTGATGCAACCTATATCTATTATGAACAACTAAAAGGCGCAATGGCTGCTATTACACCTGCTATAGGATTTAATATGGGTCCTTTCTCATTAGGTGCAAGTTTTGATATATGGAAATTCGGACCAAAATATTACTGGTTTGAGAGATACTATGGAACAGGATTTGATACCACTTATGAATACTGGGAAAAGAATAACCCAATGTCTTTGGGTATAAACCTTGGTGCTCTCTTTGCAAGTCCTATGTTTAAATTTGGTGGAATAGTAAGACTTCCACATTCATTAAGACAGCATATAATCTGGAATGATGAGTGGAGCGGTGATTATAATGCTACTAATGACGGGGAATACGAAGGCGATACATTAGGATTCCCGATTATGTTCGGATTTGGTGGTTCTGTGATACTCGGGAATATATTAACCATTGCCGCAGACTATGAAATAAGACCTTATTCAAATATGACAGAAAATGGAGAAGAATCCGATGCATATGACTGCAACCAGTTAAGGGTTGGTGCAGAACTTATGTTCAATATAGATAAATTTGCACTACCTTTAAGGGTTGGTTATATGACAGACCCGAGGACATACGATGATGATAATGGTCAGATTGTAGGGCATATCTTTACTGCTGGAATGGGTATGGTTATAGACAGGATTTCATTTGATATAGGAGGAAGTTTCGGTATATCTAAGGAACAATATAGTGGTATGACAGAACCTGGAACATACACAACATTTAAACTTCTTGGTTCTCTTACAGTAAGGATTTAATTTTTAAAAGGGGGAAGAATCCCCCTTTTTTATTTTTCAAGATATATCTTCATAAAATAAAGACCTGTTTCATTGGGATAGAATTCTTTCAACTTATCAAATATTCCAAGGACTACAACACATACTTCAGGATTATCTACAGGTGCCCAACCAACAAACCATTCATATTTACCAAATGGTTCATAACCTGTGAGTGAACCTGTTTTACCACCCATTTTAATCTCTGATTTAATCCTCTGATAGGACCTTCTCGAAGTCCCGTTTGTTGTGGTGCTCTGAGAATACCTTACTATTGAATATACAATATCTTCATCTATAATCCTTCCGAAGGAATAGACATCTGAATCCTTAATCATCCTTGGAATAAAAAATTCCCCATTATTACCTATACCTGCTGTTAACAACATAGTATATATTGGTGAAAAATAAGAACCTGCAAGCCCTGATGATAATTTCTCAATTGATGTTGTGTCTATTATAAAACCTGTGTTTATGAATCTAATTCCACCCCCAAGATACAATTTCTCTGATACTCTTTTTATTCTCTCAATACCTATCTTCCTGCCAATAACACCATATGCCGGATTATTTGATGTGCCAAATGCATCCTTGATACTGATAAGTTTCTCATCACCTTTTACCCATTCATAAGGTTTTGAAGAATGTGGACTACCTTTATAGGAAACGTAATCGTAAAATCCGAATTCGCCTGAAGATAATGCAGCAATGGTTGTTATTATCTTGAATAAAGATGCTGCAACTAATGGTTTATTGTAAATTCCGCCTTTCTCATAAAATGAAACTATCTCCTTTTTCTTCAAATCCATAAGAAAAAATACAATATAATCTGTTTTATTAAATCTGTTAAAATTTTCTTCTACCATTTCTTGTAATTCTTTATCAATGGTTAGTTTGAAATCTTTTTTTATTTTCCATAGATTCAATCTTAGGTAATATCCATCTTCTTTTACTATAAAATTATTTTTATTTGACAGGATAAATGGAAGATTTGAGGTTAAATCTCTTATATAGACATAATAAACCATAAATATCAAAGGGGAAAATAGAATTATTTTTTTAATGAGACTTTTCATCTATGATTCTAAGAAAATTTTTTATTATTATTCCCCCATATTTTCTTGACCTTTCAAAATGAAATTGTGTCCCGAATATCTTTCTATCTTTTATTTCTATTCCTTCTATTCCAGTCTTTGAAATCGCAGTTATTTCCTGGATATCACTTACACCGATAACCCTTTCATAATGGCTTTCGGGTAAATATGGTTCTTCTGGTAAACCTTCAAAGATTCCTTCTTTCTTTATTATATTTATTTTCCTTAAACCCTTTATCCTTTCTTTCTTTTCAAGGATTGCTTCGAATGAGTAAGAAATCAATTGCATACCATAACAGATACCAAGGACTGGAATCTCTGAATTCCTAACAAAATCAATCCATTCATCTTCATATTCACATTCTGAGACGAATCTTTCAGAACCTGATATCACAACACCTGAAATATTCTTTCTTAAAATAAAATCATCACTTAAATAAACATCACTATATTTTTTCAAAAAATTATGAAGATTTTCTATCTTCTTTTTATCTTTATATGCATTTATCAATTGTATCATTCTAATATTATCAATGCATCAGGGTCATCTGTTGTTATCTCAAGCCCATATTTAGGATGGTCTATTATTTTACCGTATACTCTTACTTTCGAATTCTTCAGCTTGGTGAAATCAAATCCCCTTTCTTTAAGTTTATTCACCCCTTCTTTCCACATAACGAATGTGAAAGATTCCTTAGTCTTTCCAAAATCTATAAATAGATTTCCACTTTTTGATATGTTATATTTATAAACCTTACCAACAACATATGCATATTTTCCAACATATTTCTTCACTTCTTTCTTATCATTACCATTCACATATTTCCCTATTACATCTGAAACACTACCTTCTTTGAATTTTTTCAAGAAATATTCCTGAAATTTCTTTGCTATTTCGGATTCATCTTTAATTATTAATAGGTTTTCATCATTAAGTTCTTCTGCATTTCTTGTCCAGTTATAAGAACCTGTTATAACAATCTTACCATCTATAACTGCAAATTTATTATGCATATTCGCATTCTCTTTTCTTTTTGCTATCCTTATTTCTATACCTGCCTTCCTCATCTTCATTTCCCTTGTATAACCACCTTCAACACCTTCCCAGTCAAGTAATATTTTAACATCAACCTTTCTTTTCTTCGCGTTAATCAATTCTTCTATAATCTCATCTTCTGATAGAACATACATAGCAATATAGATAGTTTTTTCTGCGTTTTTTATCTCCCTTATAATTGCATCCTTACAACCACCTTTTGGTGAAAAGTAAACTTCAATGATTGAAATTAATAAAAAGATAAGATTCAATTTTAATTCCTTTATTTTTGTTTGTTTTAATCAAGTAATTCTAAATTATAAGTCTATTTCTTCTTCTTTTGAACTTATACCAAGTTCCACAAGTTCATCAAGGACTGGTTCATAAATCTCAGGTAATGTAGGAATAAGAACACCTTTATTTTTTATCTTCCCTTCTATTATCATCTTCACTGCTATTGCAGCAGGAAGACTCACTGTCCTTGCAACAGCAGTCTCGTCTCCTATTGTTCCGAAGTCAATCAGAGTTGATACGAATCTCTTTGTTTTATTCTTAATAACACCTGTAACTTCATCTTTCAAAATCACCATATCCCTTTCACCATCTTTGTATGAAAGTTTTTCAACGAGAAGTTCTACAAGGATATCGATCGTTGGTGCTTTTTTAAGATTTATCTTCCTTTCACTGAAAAGACCAAGGAATTCAAGGTTTTCCATTGGGACAGAGTCTTCTTTCAGATTGAATCTTTTCATTATGGTTGTTCTCACTTCTTGCGGTTTTACATTCATCACTTTTCCAGCATATTCCAAGTATGTTATATCACCCCATTCTTTTTCTTCTATATCAAGGAAACCTAAATTTGAAATAACGAACCAGGTTTCACACCATCCAGGATACCTTAATGTTCCCCTGAATATTGTATCAGCATCTTTTATTCCATATTTCTCAAGGTATGGTAAAGAATCCCTGTTGGGATAAACCTCAAGTATCCCTATTCCTTCAACCTCTGTTGTATATGTTGTCTTGAATAAATCCTGTGGTTTTACCTCTATTATCTTTCCTTCCTTTTTAAACTTACCACTATTCCTTCCTGCAAGTGCTACACCCCTTGGGCTCCATGAAAATTTGTATCTGAATGGGATATTGCTTGCCTCAGGTGCAGGAAGTGCACCACATACAGAACGAAAAGAGACAACCTTTCCACCTTCGTTCCATATTTTATGTATTGTCCTCATAGCAGACATATGGTCTATTCCTGGATCAAGACCTATCTCATTCAAAATTATTATACCTGCATCTCTTACCTTCTTATCAAGTGCCTGCATCTTTTCCTGAACATAAGATGTTGTAACCATAGGTTTTCTGTAATCAATACATATCTCTGCAACATCAAGGTGATAAACCCAAGGGAGTAAACTCACAACAACATCTGATTCCTTAACCATCTCTTTTAATCTTGCCTTATTTTCAACAACCCATTCCCTTGCTTCACCATTTGAGTAACCTTTTATAAGTTCCTCTGCCTTGCTTACAGTTCTTGATGCGACGATTACTTTGATACCTTTTTTCAAAAGATAAGTAACCATTGGTTTAGAAACAAGGCCTGCTCCAAGAATTAACACTTTTCCCATAAATCCTCCTTTATATGTATTTTTCTAAGTATTTATAATCATCGGTTAATTTACCTTTGTATAATATTACTGCTTTTTTCAAAAAATCAGGTAATTTAAGTTCTTTGAAATCTTCTGGATAATCAGTCTTTACAATTTCAGGTAAGAAACCTTTTAAAATACTACTGAAGTATACTGATGCATCCCGTGGTAATTCACTCGGTAATATATCAATTGCTACAACAACAGGCCCTTCACCATCCAAACCGAATTTGAAATTATCCTTTAGTGGTTCATAAACATAACAGGGTTTATCAGGTTCCTCTGCATATTCTGTAAACTCAACTGCGCCATTTATATCACAGCTTATATCACCAATAACCTTTATCTTAGGAATACCTCTTGAATATAGATTTTTAAAATAATCCTTTGTTATAAATCTTGGATACCTTGCATCCCAATATATTGCATTCACTATTATTGAAGAATATGGGATATACCTTTCAAAGACAGGTTTATACTTTTCTGGATTTTTATAGTATTCCTGCAAATCAAATCCTTTTCCGTCTATTCTTTCAACAAGATTTTCTTCTTTGAATACAGCATAATATATTCTGTTATTATCACCTTTGAAATTTATAACTTCTTCAGGTTTTATCTCTTTAGCATTCAAAAAACAGAGAACTTCCTGCACACCTTTCGATACATTACCATAACCGAGTATTGGAATAATCAAAGGTGTAATACTATTATTAATACCTTTTTTTATTTCTTCACCTATTTTGTTGAATTCTTCTTCTATTTCCTTAAGATTATGGTATTCATATGCCCTCTTAACAAGTGAAAATGGCGTTTTCAAACCTTCGATCTCAAGCCTTTTACCATATGCCCATAAAGTATCAATCATACCTGCAATACCGGCAAACCTACCAAATGCTATTAATCTTTTACCATTTTCATCAACGATTTTCTCGTAATCTATCAATGTTGTTCCTTGCTGTATCATCTTCTTCAGCATAGGCATATTGTGACTCTGACCTTTTATAGTATGCGAGAAGAATATATATGTCTTTCCATATTCGAAATAATCAGGTGGTATCTCTTTTATACCAAAGACAAATTTTGTATCCATTTTTTCGCTCAGTATTGCACCAATATTTTTATATTCTTCATCCTTAAAAATTCTAATCTCTGAAGGTTCAACAAAAACCTTAAAATTAAATTTTTTCATAAGTTCAAGTGCATCATCAGGGACAATTGGCGTCCTCTTTTCCCAGATAGATTTTGTCTCTTTTCTAATACCAAAACTCATCATCTTATCTCTTATTCTCCAGAAGTTTCAGGATTTCAGTGTCTTCAATCGGTAGCATCAAAACAGGTCTTCCGTTGTATTTTACTCTGAATCTTAACTCTTTTACAAGTGCATCTTCAGAATTGATAAGTTTTGGTGTAAACATATCAGGATTGAATGATTTTGGCTTTGGAAGCTCTATTATCTCAAAATCACCTTTTATATTTGCCTTCTCTTTTATTATTCTTATTGCTTCATCAAGTCCACCCAAAACATCAACAAGACCTATATTCTTTGCATCGTATCCTGTCCAAACCCTTCCCTGTGCTATTTCATGAATCTCTTCAAATGTTTTGTTTCTTCCATTTGAAACCTTCGTTACAAACTCTTTGTAATAATTTCTTATCATTTTCTCCATTACGCTTCTCTCGTATTGATCCATTGGCCTATCCGGAATACCAAAGTTGATAAATGGTATAACAAATGGATAATACATATCTGAATGTTCGCCTCTTTTCACCTTATCTGTCGTAAGCCCTATCTTTTCTTTGAATCCTTTGTTGTATAGTAACATACCAATTACACCTATCGAACCTGTTAATGTTAAAGGGCTTGAAACAATCTGATCACCATACATAGATATCCAGTAACCACCTGAAGCAGCAACAGAACCCTGTGATATTATTACAGGTTTTTTCCCTTTAGCCTTTTTTATCCCTTCTGCAACAATATCTGATGCAAGGACATCCCCACCGGGTGAATCAACTCTTAATATTATTCCTTTTACATCAGGATTTCTTATTGCCCATTCTATATCATTAATAAGCCTTCTTGAAGTAATACCTTCATCCATCGCACAGGGACCAATTGCATATATAATTGCAATCTTCGGTTTTTCTCCCCAGTAATTATCTTGGGGTTCAACTTCACGCACGATAAATTTTTTGAATGGAACTTTAGTTTTTTCAATATCTTTAACAATTTCGTCAATCTTATCCCATCTTAAAAGTGTATCAACAAGGTTTTTATCTAATGCTTCACTGGGAAGTATTATAAGATCTTTATCAACAATCCTGTCAAATTCTTCTTCTGTAATCTTCCTGTCTTCACAAATATCTTTCCTGATAACCTCGTATATAACATCTATAATCCTCTGCATCTGTTCCCTGTCACCCTCAGACATACTTTCCCTTGAATATGATTCTGCTGCTGACTTATATTTGAAGAATCTTAATTCATCCACACCAATACCTATTTTATCAAGTGCGTTCTTTATATAAGTCCTGCCTCCGACAAGTCCATGTATCTGTATCAATCCTTCAGGGTCAAGAACTATCTTATCTGCACAGGATGCAAAATAATATTCAAACATACCTGCGTCATCAAGATAAACTATTACCTTTTTATTTGCCTTTCTAAACTCTTTTAATTTTTCCCTTATCTCCCATATTTTTTCAATATCAATACTCATCCCAGATGTATTTATAACTATCCCTTTAATCCCTGGATCTTCCGTGGCATCATCTATGAGTCTTAATAATTCAAGAAGTGTATTTGATTTATCAAAATATTTATATCTCTGGTAGCTAAGACCACCATAAAGGTCTAATTTAATATAACCTTTCTTTTTTGTTTCTGGAAAGACAGTTCTATCTTTCAATCCGAATCTTACCCCATAAATATTATTGATATAATATAAATCATTCTGAAGCCTTGTTTTATAAATAAATCCAATGTTTCCAAGGCTTAAAGAAATACCAATATTTATCCTTCTTTCACCACTATAAGATGCCGAGAATCTAATTCCTTTTAATGGTTCTATTATTCCACCTATATTCCATTTAATATCCCTTAATTCATCGTTGCTACCTAAAGAAAAATCACCGAAAAATGTTATCAATTCATTTTTGAACGGTCTTATTCCTATATCAATATATCCTATTTTTACGTCCTGATTAAAAGGATAAAAGAAAGAGATACCGGAAGAAATAAACGGATTTGGCCTTATCAATGTTCCAATCGTCATCAGTTTATTTTTTTCATTATCCAACCCAAATCCAGTTCCAATACTGAATTTTTTATTCCCAAATGCTGAAGAAATCCTGTATTCGTAATAACCATTCCCTGAATTGAAGTATCCAAATCCGAAATTCTTCATTCCATAGAAAATCCCATAATCTTCTATTTTTTTATAATCATAATCTTCTGTTGATGCCACTATGAAAAAGTCTGATGAATTCATATAAGTGAGTAAAGCAGGGTTATCAAATCCATAAAGACCATACCAGTATGCACCTGATGGTGCGATCAAATAATCTTTTGTTTCTTGAAAAACAAAACCTTTTGCAATAATAGAAATTAATAAAAACATTAATGTTAATTTTTTCATATTAACTCCTTTTTTATTTTATTTTAATCCTTATAAAAATTTTTTCAAGGAATTTCTATTTTTTTAATATCTCGCCTTTTGTTCTTAAATCTGCTGCTTTCTCCTTCAAACCAAGTTTTTCCGCACAATCAGCAGCAATAAAAAAAATCTTTGATGCCTTTTCAATATCATTCTCACATAATACAATTGCTTTTGTGAAGTAATCAATTGCCCTGGCATCTCGTTTGCTACAAAAAAAATAACCTGCTGAAATATTCGCTTCTATTTTTGTTTCATTCGATATTTTATATTTTTTAAAATTTAAAAGTTCATTTATTTCCTCCTCATTACCTTCTTTTATTATACATTGTAAAAGAAGCAAAAATCCATTATCATAAAAAGGAGAATTCGGATAGTCTTCAAGCAATGATTTTATTATAACCTTTGTTTCATCAAGCAGTTCAAGTTTATAGTAAGAATAACCAATTTTATAATAGACAATTGATTTTAATTTTTCATCCTGTATCCTATTATAGTAATTTATCGCTTCTGTATAATCACCACTTTCAAAGTAAAAATCACCTATCTCTTTCAAAAGATTATTTATATCTTTTAAACCTCTTTCTATTTCTAATTCTATCAGATTAATACCCTTTTCAACCTCTTCTATTTTTGTATAAGCCTTAAATAACTTTATTAATACTTCTTGAATATTTTGATAAGATTTATATTCCTGAACTATCTTTTCCCAGTATTTTATTGCATCTTTATACCTTTTTGATGATGAATATATATCACCTATCTTTTCATATAATTCTGGAATCTTTGAGCTTTCAGGGTATTTTGAAATAAATGATTTATAAAATTCAAGCTCTCCCTTATATTTACCTATCATATAATCTGAATATTCAATCTTGAAATTTATCTCATCAAGATTTGTCTTTGAAAGATTACATTTTACAACCTGATCATAATACATCTTTGCCTTCTGATAATCCTTAGCATTAAAATAAATATCCCCAAGATATTGAACACAAAAAGGATACCATCTCGAATCAGGATAATCAACAATAAGTTTGTAAAGATATTTTTTCGCAGAATCTGTTATATTTATATTAAAGTAAGTCTTACCTGTGAGATAAACAGCATCGTCTGCAAAATCAGATTCCGGGAATCTATTAAATACTTCTTTAAAGTAATTCAAGGATTTCATATCCCATAATCTTAAATATGCCCTTCCTATTCTATAAAGAGCAGGAACTTCAAGTTCATTCTTATTCTCTCTTAAAAATGTATCAAAGCAATTAATACTTTCCTTATATCTTTCAAGCCTAAAATTTATCCAGCCAAGTGCAAACAATGAATTTTTTCTGTAAATGCCCGATGTCTCTTCTGAAAAGACTTTTCGCGCTTCTTCTAACATTCCTTTATTATAAAAAGCAGTTCCAAGGCAATAATTTATAGTTGGATTTTTAGTAGGATTTTCAAAATAAATAATAGAATCCCAGTTTTTTGAAAATGTATATGAAAGGATCAAAATCTCTAAGATAAAATCTTCTTTCCATAAACTATAAACATTTCTAAAAACAAACGAAGCTTCTTGATATTTTTTCTCTTTGAACAATAGATAACCATTAGCAAAATCTTTATATTTTGCCGGAAGATTTAGTGCATCAACATATTCCTTGATTTCTTTTGGATCTTGAAGATAAAAAATTAAATAGAATTTCAATGTATCAGAAAGTTCTCTGAATAATTCTTTATTAAGTATCTTAAATTTATTAAAGAGATAAATTCCCTTTATATAATCCGGAATTTCTTTTATTTCAAAATCAATTCTATCAAGGTCATTTCTTTTTATCAGGACTAAATTTTTGAGTATTGTAGCCTCTTTTTTCTGCCCTATGATATTCAACTCATATATCTTCTTTTCAACAGAATCATATTCTCCTTTTTCAAAAAAATTAACAATTTCTTTCATAAGTATTTCTTCCCTGTGAATTCTCTTAGGGTCTATTTCAATAATATTTATAGAGAATAAAATTAATACTAATATGCGCCCCTCCCTTTTAATACCTCCGGTATTGTTTTAAGAATAATGTATATATCAAGCCATATACTCCAATTGTCTATATACTTCAAATCAAGTTCCATCCAATCTTTAAAGTTTATTTCATTTCTTCCACTAATCTGCCACAGACAGGTAATTCCAGGTTTCATCGAAAGCCTTCTTCTATGCCATAATTCGTATTTTTCTATCTCTTCAGGGACAGGCGGTCTTGGGCCAACTATTGACATATCACCTTTTAAGACATTAAAAAATTGCGGAATTTCATCAATGCTGTATTTTCTTAAATACCTTCCAATCTTTGTTACTCTTGGATCGTTTTTAATCTTAAAGGCTATCTCCATTTCATTATATTTTTCAAGTTCCTTTTTCATTTCTTCAGCATTCTCATACATTGTTCTGAATTTATACATCACAAATTTTTTACCATTAAGCCCTACCCTAACCTGTTTAAAAATAACAGGACCTTTTGATGTTAATTTTATTAGTATCGGGACAACAATAAAAAATGGTAAAAATAATACTATAAGTATAAATGCAAGAACCCTATCAAATAAATATTTTAATGAGATTTCAACTTCTTCAAAATAATTTCTATGAAATGATAGAAGTTTTTGATTACCTATATCTTCAACACTCACAAAATGATATGGCTTTTTCATTATAATATCAAGGGAATAAGAAACTGGAATTCCAACTTCGCTACATAAATCGATTATATCTTCCATACCTTCTTTGAAAATAATAACCCAGTCTATATTTTTGGTCTTTAAAAAATCCTTGAAAATTTTAAAAATTTCATTTTTATTTCCGTTCAAGATCATAACAGGCTCTACATTAAAAATACTTGAACTATTAAAGAACTGAATAAACTCATTTGATTTTCTTTCTTCGCCAATTATCAAAACTTTTAGTTTCTGGAATATTTTAAAAATAATTAATCTCATAGATATTAGTAATAAGTTTGAAAAAATAAAGAATAGTAATAATGCGAGCCTTGAGTATGTGAACATTTTAAGATAAAAAAGGATAAATACCGTGAAAAAGAAACCAATGCAAAAATTTGAAAATGTCCCTAAAAGATAACTCCTTTTACTTATATTGAATTCAGAAAGTTTCAGATTATTTATGTACATTGCCACAATGAAAACAACAATAACCAATGGGAGACTGTAAACTGCCTTTGTTATACTCAGACTTAAATCCTTATCAAAAATCCCCCTAAGATAAAAAGATAAAAAATAAGCTATAATTATTAACATAATATCAATAAATGTGATATAAATTTTACCTGAAAATCTTCTTATTGATATCATTTTTCCATTCTTTCAAATATTTCTGTAAAGATTATAAAGCAATAACGAAATAGAAAAGCAAAATTAAGAATTAATTTTAAAAGCACGTTATCAAAAGTCTTCATAAAATATTTATAAAAGGAATAGTTGTGTATTATCTTGCTTTTCAATGGATAAGATGAAACACAACCGCCAAGTTTGTGATAAAATACAGCATCCGAAACGAAAAATACTTTATATCCTTCTTTTCTTGCCCTTAAACACAGATCTGTATCTTCAAGGAATAAAAAGAACCTTTCATCAAATCCTTTCAACCTCTCAAATATACTTCTTCTTAACATGAATACCGCACCTCTTAACCAGTCAACCTCATTATTTTTATTGTAATCCATTTCAATATACATATAATTCCTTGTAAATCTATTCCCGGGTAAAAACCTTGTTAATAAATTTTCCCTTCCGAAAAAAACATTAATTAATGTTGGGAATCTTCTACAGGAATACTGGATAGTTCCGTCAAGATTTAATAGTTTTCCACCAGAAATAGCACATTCTTTATTGTTATCCATAAATTTTATAAGGTTATCCAGTGCATTTTTTGTTAAAATAACATCAGGATTTAAAAACAGAATGTATTCACTTTCTGTTCTCCATGCAATATCATTACAGCCTTTTCCAAAACCTAAATTTTCTGTCTTGAATATCACCTTAATATCTTCAAGTCTTCTAAGAAATTCTTTACTTCTATCTTTAGATGCATTATCAAGTATAACTATTTGATATTCACAAGATGGTGGATTTTTTTTAATTGAATCAATCAACCTCAATGTATGCTCAATACAATTATAATTTACTATACCTATAACAAGCTTCATTTATTGTATAACCTTAAAAAACCTATCTTCAAAACAAGAAAGAAAGCTTTGAAAATAATTCCTTTGGACATCTTTGAATATCCGGATCTCCTGTCAACAAAGACAATCTTTATTTCCTTTATACTTGCATTATTTCTTCTTGCATAGAATTTTACCTCTATCTGGAATCCATAACCATCTGATTTTATTTTATGCTGTAGTATTTTTTCAAGAATTTTCCTTCTGTATCCAACAAATCCTGATGTAATATCTTTTATCTTCAAACCCGTTAGGAACCTTGCATAAAGATTCGCAAAATAACTTAAAAGTATCCTTGAAAGAGGCCAGTTCTTAACACTTAAACCTTTTATGTATCTTGAACCAATAACAACATCGTAATATTTTAGCCCTTCATAGATCCTGTTAAGGTCTTTGGGATTGTGTGAAAAATCAGCATCAATCTCAAAAAAATACTCATAATCATTGTTTTTCAAACCCCATTTAAAACCATCAATATATGCGGTTCCAAGGCCAAGTTTTTTTTCCCTTACTATAAGGTTTATCTTTTTATTCTCTTCCATCATTCTCTTTACAATATCATAAGTTCCATCAGGTGAGCTGTCATCAACGATAAGGACATCAGGGGAAAAAGGCTGTTTTAAAATCTCATTTATTATCTTTTCAATATTTTCTTTTTCATTGTATGTTGGTATAATCACAAGTGATCTTTTCACTATCTTCTCCTGAAGATATTCAAGATAATTGTTATCAATATGGATAATATTATGGAAGTTGTTATGGGAAAATAAAATATTAAATTTTTTCTTCTTATAACAATATCACCAGGGATATTATGTAGATTTGAAATTTTATCATAAAAAATTAATATTATTCCAAAAAATATAATTATAGTACCTAATATAATAAGTGTTTTTCCGAAACCTTCAAACATGGTAATATTTTATAATAGAAACCATTAAAGTCAAGAAAATAAATTTACTTGCATAATTTTAATTTTTTATTATAATTGAAAAATATGTGGAAAGAAAGAAACATAGCTTTTTTAGTGCTTGACATAATATCTGTGGTTTCAGGCGTCTATATAAGTTATTATATACTACTGAAATTAGGATTTTATCTTGAACCGACAGACAGATTATTAAATATGATAGTACTTCCTTTGATCACAATTTTTGTTTTTGCATATACGGATATGTACAATTTTTTCTCTTATATAGACAGGGTTGGATATATTTACAGAACTACAAAGTCAATAACATACACATTTATTATTTATCTTATATTCAACCTTATATTCAGACATACATTGCTATCAAAAAGAAAACTTATCTTTGCTATCTTCATAATCGTTTCTATTATACTATACATTGAAAGAATAATTATCTATAGTTTAATCTTAAAGATACTTCCCAAAAAGAAGATAGTTATTTTTGTTCCAAAGGGTGATACAAGAGGGCTTGAAAGATTTATAAAAAATAACAAGATTTTCAATGCTGAAATAGTGAAGGTTGTAAGGGACAAAGACGATTTAATAAAATTTTTTGGGAACAACTACACCTTTATATTAGTCTTACATACAAAGGATTATGAAGAAGTGCTTGAAAATTTAAAAATGTTTATGAAAAAAGAAAGAGTTATATTATTTAGTGAGATAAACAGAAAAATAAAGAATGTTCCGTATTGGTTTTATTTTGGCGATATTCCGTTAATACCATTCAGATGGTCTGGAACAGGTAAAAATTATCTATTCTTTAAAAGATTGATTGATTTTTTTGTGGGTATTTTTGCCTTAATAGTATTTTCACCATTCATCTTTATTATATCAATCTTGATCAAGTTAACATCAAAAGGTCCTGTGTTCTTCAGGCAGGAAAGATACAAATTACTAAACGAGAAATTTATCTGTTTAAAATTCCGTTCAATGTATGTAAATGCAGATGAATCTGTTCATAAAGAATATGTTAAGAATCTTATTAAAGGGAAAAAGAGGGAAGGGGATATATTTAAGATTACAAAAGATAAAAGGATAACACCCATAGGTAGTATTATAAGAAAAACGAGCTTTGATGAGATACCACAATTCTTTAATGTTATAAAAGGAGATTTATCATTGGTAGGTCCAAGACCACCAACCGAGTATGAGGTTAAAGAATACAAAGAATGGCATAAGGAAAGACTCACTGTAAAACAGGGTATTACAGGATTCTGGCAGATATTCGGCAGGTCACAACTTCCCTTTGACGAATCTGTCTTTCTCGATATATACTATGCCTACAACAGGTCCTTTTTGATGGATTTACACTTGATAATACAAACATTGCCAAATATAATTTTTGGTCAGGGTGCTTATTAAAATTAAAAAATGAAAGGAGAAATATGGGAAAGATAATCATTAGAGGTAAAGATTATGAAGTAAGCAACACAGAACCAGTGGATATCTTTATCCCTGAATATAATATTATAATTAAAAATACTATTCTCGGTAAAGATGTCCTTATCTGGAGTAATGTTAATATTTATGGTGCTGAAATAGGTGAAGAGTCGAAGATAGGTGCATTTGTTGAGATAAGGAAAGGGGTAAAAATTGGGAAAAGGGTAAAGATGGAACCATTAGTATTCATACCTGAAGGTGTGATAATTGAAGATTGTGTTTTCTTAGGACCAAATGTGGTCTTTACAAATGACCTTTATCCGAGAAGTTGTGAAGAAGATGGTTCTTTGATCCAGGAATACCATATTACAGAAACCATTGTAAGGAAAAGGGCAGCTATTGGTGCAGGTTCTGTAATAAGATGTGGTGTTGAGATCGGCGAAAATTCAATAATAGGTGCAGGTTCTGTTGTAGTAGATAATGTCCCACCTAATAGTATTTTCTATGGTGATAAGGCAAAATTCAGGAGGTCATTATGAAAAATATTCCACTCGTTGACTTAAAGGCTCAATATTTTGAGATTAAGGATGAACTTAATAAGGCTTGGGAAGAAATATTAAACGGAATGAATCTTTACCTTGGTCCAAATGTTCAGTCATTTGAAAAAGAATTTGCAAAATACCTCAATGTGAAAGAATGTATTGGTGTTGATAATGGAACAGATGCATTATGTGTAGCAATAAGGGCTGCAGGTATAAAACCTGGGACAAAAATAATAACTGTATCACATACATTCTTTGCTACTGTAGAATCAATATGGCTTGTTGGATGTGAACAGATACTGATCGATATTGACGAAAAAAACTATAATATTTCAATAGAAGAATTAAAAAAATACATCGAAGAAAACACAAAATTTTCAGGTGGAAGGCTAATAGATAAGGATGGAAAGGTCATATCTGCTATTATGCCTGTTCATCTCTACGGACAACCTGCGGAGATGGATGAGATAATGAAAATAGCAAAGAAATACAATCTAATCGTTATTGAAGATGCATCACAGGCACAGGGTGCTGAATACAAAGGTAAGAAGGTTGGTAGTATAGGTGATATAACAGGTATGTCATTCTATTTTTCAAAGAATCTTGGTGCATTTGGAGAAGCAGGTTGTGTAACAACAAATAATGAAGAATATGCAAAAAATGTAAAACTAATACGTGTTCATGGACAGATTGATAAATACACACATGATTTATATGGATATAACACAAGGCTTGATGAGTTACAGGCTGCAGTCTTAAGAATCAAATTAAAAAGGCTTGATAAATGGAACGAAAGAAGGATAAAGATCGCGGAAATCTATAAAGAGAATCTTAAAGATCTTCCTTTGGTACTGCCTGAAAAAGCAAAAGATGTAAAACATGTTTATCATTTATTTGTTGTAAGGAGTGAAAAAAGGGATGAATTGGGTGATTATCTAAAAAAGAACGGTGTTGGTGTTGGTGTTCACTATCCTATACCTTGCCATTTACAGAAACCTTTAAAAGATAAGAATTTTAAGCTACCTGTCACTGAAAAGGTTGCAAAAGAAGTTCTTTCTTTACCTATTTATCCCCATCTTTCAGATGATGATGTCCTATATGTTTGCGACAAGATAAAAGAATTCTTCAAGGGGGTAAAATGAAGATTGCAACCATTGGTCTTGGATACTGGGGACCTAATTTATTAAGAAATCTTTTTCATTTTCCTGAGATTAAGGTGATTGGATGCGATAGCGATGATAAAAGAATTGAGACGATGAAAAAACTTTTTCCCAACGCTTCCTATATAAAAGATTATAAGGAATTACTAAAAGATAAGGAATTGAAAGGTGTTGTTATTGCTACCCCTGTGAGGACACATTATAAAATTGCAAGAGAATTTCTATTGGCTGGCAAAGATGTTTTTATAGAAAAGCCTATCACAAAATCTGTAAGAGAGGCAGAGGAACTTATAAATATAGCTGAGAAAAATAATTGTATTTTAATGGTAGGACATACATTTATGTTCAGTCCTGCTGTCCTGAAGATAAAAGAGATTATTGATAATGGTGATATTGGAGAGATTTATTATATAACATCAACAAGGGTAAATCTTGGAATTCACAGAAAAGATGCAAGTGTTATATGGGATTTAGCACCGCATGACCTGTCAATGATATTCAGCTGGATGGATGCAGAGCCTGTTCATATCAATGCAATAGGAAAGGTTTCTGTTCCAGTAAGAAAAGATGAAGACATACCTGATGTTGCGTTCTTACAGATTATATTTGATAACGGTGTGATTGCAGATATACAGGTTGGCTGGCTTTCACCTTCAAAGATAAGAAAGACAATCATTGTTGGCTCAAAGAAGATGCTTGAATATGATGATACAAATCCACAGGAGAAGGTGAAAATATTTGATTCCCGTGTTGATGTCCAGGATAATACATATGATTATGGAGAATATCTTCTATTATACAGGACAGGAGATATTTTTTCTCCAAGGATACCAGGAACAGAACCATTAAAAATAGAGATGGAACATTTCTTGAATTGTATAAAGACAAGGGAAAAACCTAAATCTGATGGTTATGTTGGATTAAAAATAGTGAAAATACTTGAAAAAGCAGAAGAAAACATAAAGAAAACAAATGGTTTTAAAAACTGATTTTTTATTTTTATTATTCTATTTAAATTTTATTTTCTAAGCAATGTAATTATAGCCGCTAGTGCAATACCTAACTGGTAAATAATCAAAGAAAAATCTTTTACATAATCAATGAAAGGCTTTTCTGTTATAGACTTCACAGGAACAACAACTGTATCACCTGGTCTTAATTTCTTTATCCTCTTCTCGGTTTCACCTGAGGCACGAATAACATATATCCTTCCCCTATCCGCATCAGGTCTCAATCCTCCTGCCATATTTATAACATCAGATAATTTTATGCCTTCATAATAAACAACACCCTGTGAATTAAAAACTGCACCTATTACCTGTATCGTTGAAGGAATCTTTGGAATATATATAGAATCACCATCTTCAAGAAAAATATCAAGTTTAGCCATTGGTAAGGCAACCCTTCCTGTAGCTGCCTCTTTTGATATCTCTTCAAGTAGTTTTGCCTGCTGTATGAAAAGAGCTTGTTTAAGTCTTAATTCCTCAGCGGTCATCTCCTTTGATGTAATTATCTCTGACTGTAGACTCAGAAGGTCTTTCTTTGCTGTGAGTATAAGTTCTTCTGTTCCCGTCCTTTGCATCATTTTAACTGTCTTACGGCTTAAGAATAGACCCATTATATATGCGTCAGGAGTAAGCCCACCAGCCCTCTCTATTAATTCCTTTAATGTTTCGTTCTTCTTGATTGTATAAGCACCCGGGTATTTAACCTCCCCAATTATTGTAACAACCTGTGGTTTATACTGACCTGATTTAATTATTAACATATCCTGATTATTTAATTTCATCTTCATATTCTCTTCTTTTGTAAGGTCTATTCTAATCAAAGTATCCTGATACCCCTTCTCTGTTCTTTTCACCCTTAAAAGTTCAGTTTCATGTAACTCAGCTGTCATACTTGGATGTCCTCTGAATATAAGGTCTTCAATTGTCATATTTGGATGATGGACATATGAACCGGGATTACTCACAGCACCATAAATATAGACCATACCTGGAGGTATTATTTCATCTATTGAATAAACTATAATACGGTCCCATTCCTTAAACTTGAATGTATCATATTCAGGAACAGCCATAACGCTTTCAATATTGAATGGAATAATATCATAAAGAATATCCGTTTTATATCTTCTTATCTCTCCCCTCTTTAAATATGTATTCTCTTTCAATCCTGCTTTAAGAAGAAGTTTCTTAAGTGTAATGTCTTTTGTAATCTCATAATCACCAGGATAATAAACATTACCTGAAATATTCACATTATTCCTCTTTATCTTCGGGATTGGTGTTATGTAAACGAGGTCACCATCATTAAGTTTAACATCCCTTATCGATTTCTTAAATTCATCATAAGAATCATAGTCTTTTTCATATATAACTATTTTTATATTATCTTTTACACTATATATTGTTATTTTACCGACATAAGCACCTGGAAGAAGCCCACCACACATATCAAGGAGTTCTTTAAAAGATTCACCTTCTTTAAGTTCGTATATTGCAGCCCTTTTTACAGCACCCGCAATTCCTACAACTCTTCCTATAGTCGGGACGAATATTATATCCCCGTCATTAAACTGTATCTGTTTAGGACTTTTCCCATAAACATAATAGTCATAAAGGTCTATTTCTGTTTCCTTTCCTATTCTTGGAATAATCTTAATCCTTCTGAATGTTCCCAGTTTATCAGGTCCACCTGCACGAAGGAGTGCATAGATAATAGTGCTAACAGGGGTTATTGTGTAGTTGCCTGGTGCAAACAGATTCCCTATAACAAGAACATTAACCCTTCTAAGTGATGAAAAGGTTACTTCAATAGAGACATTTGAGTATGTCTGACTTAATTTATTCTTTAAAAGTTCCCTTACCTCATTGTATTTTAGCCCCCATACATATATTGGTCCAACATCTTCAAGGTATATTTTACCTTCTTTATCAACTTTCAAAGTTATATTTTTATTAATCAACCCCCATATCATAATAGATAACTGGTCATCAGGACCAATAACATAATCTTCTGTGACAAATAGTGCAGGTGGTTCTTCCCTTTTCACATTCCATAAAAAATATTCATATCCGAATTGTTTCAACCTTATAATGTCTTTTGAATAAAAAGAATAAGGTTTTCCTATATCAAGTGTATCGTATGTAAAATATTTCTCATACATTATTTCTATCTCGGATTTCTTTATCTGTCTTAAAAGTATTGCACTATCAAGGGCAGAAGGTGTATATTGTGGAGACATTTCTGGTTCCGTAATCTGTGGTTGTGGCACATTCATTAAAAACTGTTGAATAATCTTTGTCTGGTCTTCTGTCTGTGCAAACATTATTAAAATTAATAATCCAGTCATATTACCTCCGTTTTTGTTTTATCTTAATAACATCTTCCCCTTTGTCAAGTTTATAATGAAAAAAAATTGGAAAAGATCATGCACATGGTGGTACAGTTAAGAGAGTGAAGATAGGGGTAATGAATGAAGAGAGGATTGCCCGGGGGAGGGCAATCCTCAATGGAGTTGCAA
>CBFGJG010000037.1:0-21267 GCA_965649055.1 Caldifarciminota bacterium | reverse complement strand
GAGATTGCCGAAGGGTATCCGTCGCAATCCCCTTAAAAGCGGGTCATTGTTTCAGACATGATTTAAGAAAAGAAATTGAGATGCTGAAGACTAGTCGCAATCCCCTTAAAAGCGGGTCATTGTTTCAGACATAATAAGAAGAATACTTAATGGTGAACAAGTTCCAGACTGTCGCAATCCCCTTAAAAGCGGGTCATTGTTTCAGACTCGGCTATAGCATAGCAGGCGAGTGGACACGCGGCCTGTCGCAATCCCCTTAAAAGCGGGTCATTGTTTCAGACTATGAAGTTAAGTGAATTTATTAGCGATGCTTCGCGTAAGGTCGCAATCCCCTTAAAAGCGGGTCATTGTTTCAGACAGGTGTTGTAAAGACTTGATCAATTCATCTGATAATGTCGCAATCCCCTTAAAAGCGGGTCATTGTTTCAGACTTGAGAATGTTGTGACGAAGCTCCTTAGTAAGGGGCACACTGTAAGGTCGCAATCCCCTTAAAAGCGGGTCATTGTTTCAGACTCTTTTAAAAGCATCAAGGAATTATTTAAGGCATTAAATGTCGCAATCCCCTTAAAAGCGGGTCATTGTTTCAGACAATTCCATGGTGGAATTGAGTATAGAACACCTCCATCAAGTCGCAATCCCCTTAAAAGCGGGTCATTGTTTCAGACTTGACGAAATTTTGGAGTACGATATAAGCAATAGTGACGATGTCGCAATCCCCTTAAAAGCGGGTCATTGTTTCAGACATTATTCCAACTTCGTTATAGTGGTCAATAGTGATATAGTCGCAATCCCCTTAAAAGCGGGTCATTGTTTCAGACGAGGAACTTATGAAAATTAGCGAGTTTTTAGACCACGGAGTCGCAATCCCCTTAAAAGCGGGTCATTGTTTCAGACATGAAAATTAGTGAATTTATCAGCGATGCTCGGGAAAGGAAAGTCGCAATCCCCTTAAAAGCGGGTCATTGTTTCAGACAGCAGGGGGTCTAACCTTCTTATTATCATAAAGTTATAAGGGCATTTCCGCAGGTCTCCCCCTTTTTTACAGGTCTTCAAAACTTCAAATTTTTAAGTTATTCATTTTCAATAAAAGTCTTCCTGCTATTCTATTAAAATTGTCAAAGAACAAAGAAAAATCAAGTGTTTTAGTAATATTAACATAAAAATTGAAATTTGTCAAGTGTTTTTTTTTGGGGTCAGTCATAAATTTTCAACTTTTCCTGTAGAAAGGATGGGATTGATACGACTACTTCGTAGTCTCGCAATGACGAATAAAAGAATAAAGAAAAAAAATTAAAATTCCCACAGGCTTGAAAAGAAGAGTAGGAAGCCTGAAAGCCTTCAGAATGATAAAAAAGGAAGGGAACGATTCTTAGAGATTAGGATAAAGAAGTGAAGAAAACCGCCAAACTTGAAATAAAAAAATGCACAGGTTAAAATCCGTTAATACCTTATTAAATATAAAGAATGATGCGATTAATTGAAAACTGAAATTTTTTAACTTTCAAAATATTTATCTTGACTTTTTTTTATAAGTTTGTAAATTTTTCATATGCTTTCAAAGATTTATTCCTGCTCCCTTGTTGGGGTAGAGGCAAAAAAAGTTATCGTTGAAGTTAATCTTGATAAAGGTTTGCCTGCATTTAATATTGTTGGATTACCTGAAACTTCTATTAAGGAATCAAAAGAAAGGGTTGAAACTGCTATAAAAAATTCTGGTTTTGTATTCCCAAATAAAAGAATAACAGTGAATTTAGCACCTGCTGATATAAAAAAAGAAGGAACTTCACTTGATTTACCAATAGCACTGGGAATATTGCAGGCATCTGGACAATTCAATATGAATTTGAATGATTATATTATCATTGGTGAACTTGCTTTAGATGGCGAGATAAGAGGTGTAAAAGGTGCTCTATCATCTGCATTACTTGCAAAGAATGAAAATATGAAGGGAATAATTTTACCAAAGAAAAATGCAATAGAAGGTGCACTCATTGATATACCTGTTTATCCTGTTATTGATTTGAACGAGATTGTTAATAGCTTTAAGGATAATCTTCCTGAACCATTCTCTTTTAACAGGGAAGAAATATTCAAACTTTCATCTGTATACGATATGGATTTCTCGGATGTGAAAGGCCAGGAGCTCGCAAAGAGGGGAATCCTGATAGCAACAGCAGGCGGTCATAATATACTTATGATAGGACCACCGGGTTCAGGAAAAACAATGCTTGCAAGAAGGATACCTACTATTTTACCTGATATGGAACTTGATGAGGCAATTGAATGCACAAAGATTTATTCAGCAATAGGGATGCTTCCATCTGATACACCAATTGTATCAAAAAGACAATTCAGGTCTCCACATTCAACAATATCTTATGCAGGATTAATCGGTGGCGGTAATCCACCAAGACCGGGTGAGGTAAGTTTAGCACACAATGGTGTCCTTTTCCTTGATGAATTTCCAGAATTTAAAAGGGATGCACTTGAATCTTTAAGACAACCACTTGAAGATGGTGTTTTAACCGTATCAAGGGCTCATAAGGCAAGTTTATTCCCTGCTAAATTCATCCTTGTCGCTGCAATGAATCCATGTCCATGCGGATATTTTGGAGACCCTTATGTCCAGTGCACCTGTTCACCGGGACAGATAGAAAGATATATATCGAAGATTTCAGGACCTTTACTTGATAGAATTGATATACATATAGAAGTTCCAAGGGTGAAATTCGAAGATTTAAAAAGTGAATTGCCATCAACTAGTTCAAAGGAAATGAAGGAAAAGGTATTATCTGCAAGGAAAATACAGAAGGAAAGATTCAAAGGGACTAACATAAAATCAAATGCAGGAATAACACCACAATATATGAAGAAATTCTGTAAGATTGATTCAAAATCTGAGGAGATAATTGAAAATGCTATGAAGAAATTTGGTTTTTCTGCAAGGTCTTATGATAGAATATTGAAGGTGTCAAGGACAATCGCCGATATTGATAATTCAGAAGAGATAAAACCTGAACATATTCTTGAAGGGATACAATTAAGAACACTTGATAAAAAAATATGGCAGAGAATGTAAAAAAGAAAAAAAGAGAAAATATAAAAAAGAAGATTGAAGTTCTTGATAAGGAATTTGAAAAAGAAGTAAAAGAATTTGAGATAAAACCAACAAAAGAAAAAAAGAATATGATAAAGATTGCTATATGGATTGGTTTTATCGCTGTCTTCCTTCCACTCTTTATAATCTTCAGATGGGATAAAATCGTATTCGGTATTGCAGTCTTAATCGTAGGTCTTTTAAGCCAGGGAATTAATTTACTCTTTGGTTTCGCAGCACATATACCTATGGTTGGACCTGTGTTTTTAAAATTCATAGCATTACCAATAGTTCTTATACTTAATACTCTCGGAAATATGCTCGCGTTCTTTGGTATGAAACTTGGATATAAAAAAGAACTTATGCATTCAAGAACATTAGCAATAACATTTATAGTAGGATTTTTTCTCGGTTATCTATTGAGGGAAATTCTAAGATGATATTTTTAATCCTATCACAATATATATTTGGTCAGAACAAGGTTCAGTATAAAGTTAGTGACTGGAAAATTATTCAGTCAGAAAATTTTGAGGTTTATTTTCAAGAAAACTCCGAGAAACTTGCAAGCTTTGCTGTAGCGGTGCTTGAAAGCACATATTATCATTATAAAAATGTTCTGTCTTTTAAGGAAGATAAAGATAAAAGAAGAATACTCGTTGTTATATATAATTCAAGTAATGAGTTTGAAGAGACAAATATACTTTTTGAAAGATTGCCTGAAGCAGTATCCGGATTCACAGAGGCTTTCAAAAACAGGATTGTCCTTCCATACGATGGAGACCTTTCTGATTTCAGGCATACACTTTCACATGAATTAACACATTATTTTCAGAACAAAGTCTGGTATGGAACAGGTCTTGATGCATTCAACAGAAGATTAAGCATACAGGTCCCTTTATGGTTTGTTGAAGGAATGTCAGAATACCTTTCTTCTGGATGGACTCCGGAATGTGAACAATTTATGATTGATGCATTACTAAATAACAGAATAATATCCTTAAAAGCACTTGATAAATACTCTGGATATGTGATTTATAAGGAAGGACAGAGCGTCCTGAAGTTCATAACTGAACTATACGGTGAAAAAAAATTGGGTGAGCTTTTTAACTCTATTAGGGAAACAAAATCATTTGATAAATCTCTGGTAAAGGTTCTTGGTTTGTCAATCGATAAACTTGATGAGCTCTGGCAGCGTGATTTGAAGAAAAGATATAGTTTTATATTCTCGACAAAAACTTTCATAGATGAAAAAACAGAAAGACTGACCGACCATACGAGAATGAAAAATTATCTGAATTATGCTCCATCTATCTCACCTGACGGGAATCTTGTTATTTATTACAGGGATAGAAAGGAAGAAATAGAAATAGGTGTTATAAGCACCATCGATAAAAAAGACCTTGGGAAAATAGTGGGAGAGGGAAGGGGAAGAAAATTTGAATCACTGCATATCCTTGAGGGACATATAGGTTTTACAAAAGATAGCGAAAGAATATGTTTTGTTTCGAAAGAACTCGGTAAGGATTATATATATATCTATAACTTAAAAAACGGTAAAGTTGAAAACAAGATTAATCTTGATCTTGATAGGATAATATGGCCTGAATTTTCTGATGATGGTAGTAAGATTGTTTTTACAGGTGTGAAAGATGGATATTCAGATATATTTATATATGATTTAAAAAATAAAAAAATCTCAAGGCTCACAAATGATTTTTGGTCTGATTTGAATCCTGTATTTTTTAATGATAAGATATTGTTTACTTCTAACAGGAAATCAAATGGAGAGTGGGATTACGATGAATTCAATCTTTATTCTGTGGATATGAACGGTAAAATAGAGAGGATACTTAATTTTTCAGGTTCAATAATATCTCCTGTATTGAAGGATTCTATAATTTACTTTCTTTCTGAAAGGTCCGGGAATAGGGAACTTTATAAATATGATTTGAAGAGTAATGAAATATTTAAAATAACTGATTTTATTGAACCCATACATTCATTCTCAATAGCGGATGACGGAAAAAAGACTGTTTTCTCTGTTCTTACAAAAAGCGGCTATGATTTATTTTTAGTTGAAGATATAAATAATCTTGGAATAAAAGAAATACCAGAAAAGAAAGAATATCAGGAATTCAAGATAAAAATTGAAATAAATGAAGAGTATGCTGTGAAAGATGCAAGTCTGAATTTTGGTATTGATTACCTAAATCCTTATCTATACTATGATTCATATTATGGACTTACGGCACAATTTGTTTTGATTATGAGCGATGTCCTCGGGAATAACTGGCTTTATTTTTACTTTGACAATTCGAATCTTCTTGAAAGTAATATGTATCTGCAATACCTTTACCTTAAACACAGATTTGATTATGGAATTGTCGCACAGAAAAGTGCAGTAGGTTTTTATTCATATGATATGGTTAACGAATACATAAATATCGGCAATCTCTATGGAATTGGTGGTTTGATAATGTATCCGTTTGATACTTTTACAAGGCTCGAATTCCAGGCTGATGGTTATTATTTACCTTATGATATATACGAATATCAATCAGGTGTCTATGTTTCGTCGGATTATTTCCTGAGTTTGTTCCTGAATCTGAGATATGTTATGGATTTCACATTATGGTCCGGTTACGCTCCAATCAAAGGTTTCAGAGGATACTTAAGATTTATGGGAACACCTTTTGATTATGAAAAATTCTGGGACCTTCAGTTGTTTGAAACAGACCTTAGGAATTATTTTTATATAACAAGTGATTTCAATATTGCAAAAAGATTATATCTGTTTCATTCATGGGGAAGGGAAGCAAGTTTCCTTGGAACTGTTTATATAGGAGAAATTGGTGGTGTGAGAGGTTATGATTATACTGAACAGGAAGGAACATATGCAGGAGTCTTAAATATGGAATTTAGATTTCCTTTGATTAAAGTCCTGTCAATTGGTTTCCCACCAATAACAATTTCAGGTATAAAAGGCGCTTTATTTTTTGATATGGGAGGAGCAACATCGGATCTGTCAAATTACAAATTCTTACATATTGAGAATGGATTTCCTGTTCTTGATAATCTCTTAGCAAGTTATGGACTCGAGGCGAAGATAAACCTTGGTATTACAGATTTAAATTTTTATATAGCAAAGAGGACAAAAATAAAATATCATTTACCGAATGTGTATTTCAGTATTTATCTTGGTTATGCATTCTGAAGTTAGAATAATAGGTGGTGGACTTGCAGGTGCAGAATGTGCTATGTATCTTATATCAAAAGGTATAAATGTAAAAATCTTTGAGATGAGACCTAATAAGATGACAGAAGCACACAGGACAGGATACCTTGCTGAACTCGTTTGTAGCAATTCACTTAAATCAATAGAGAAAGAAACTGCCCAGGGAATATTAAAACTTGAGATGGAGGCTCTCGGTTCAAAAATAATTGAGTTTGCATATAAAAACAGGATTAAAGGCGGAAAGGCACTCGTTGTTGATAGGGAAAACTTCTCAAGAGATATAACTGAATATATTGAAAAAAATTGTCAGGTAATAAGGGAAGAAGTATATGAAATAGATGAGGATTTTATAAATGTGATTGCGACAGGACCTTTGACATCAAAAAGGTTTGAAAAAAAATTGAAAAATATACTGGGTGAAGATAATCTTTTTTTTTACGATGCTGTTTCACCTATAATCCTTACAGAATCAATTGATTTTAATCTTGCTTTCTGGGGCTCAAGATACAAAGACGGAGACGATTATCTTAATTGTCCTTTAACAAAGGAAGAATACGAAAAATTTGTGACAGAATTAAAGAATGCTGAAAAACACAAACCACATATAAAAAAGGATTTATTTTTTAAAGGCTGTATCCCCATTGAAGAGATGGCAAGAAGAGGAGGAGAATCCCTTAGATTTTCAGCATTAAAGCCAGTAGGTTTAAAGATACCTGAAAAATTTAAAGATGTTTATGCGGTTGTTCAGTTAAGGATGGAAAATAAAGAAGGTTCTGCTCTAAGTATGGTTGGCTTCCAGACGAGATTGAAGATAAAAGAACAGGAAAGGGTTTTCAGAATGATACCTGCTTTAAAGAATGCTATTTTTTTAAGGTATGGAATGATACATAGAAATACATATATAAATACACCAATTTTACTTGACAAATATCTAAGATTTAAAAATAATTTATATCTGATAGGAACTTTAATAGGTATGGAAGGATATATGGAAGCTTCTTTGACAGGTCTCTATGCAGGTATTAATATATATAGAACAATTAATGGAAAATCGCCCATATTTCCACCTAAAGGGACTTTATTTGAGGGTATAATCTCTTATTTATTTGAGAAAAGAGAAAAATTTGAACCTTTGAATGCTAATTTCGGGGTTCTTAAGGAGTATAAAAAGATACAAAGAAAAAACTTTTACATTGAATCATTAAAAAAGATCAACAAATGGAGGGAAACTTATGGGATTTAAAAGAATTAGAGAACCATTACCAATTTTATCAATCCCCGAAGCATTTGAAAATGCTGCAAAAGAACATTCAGAAAGAATTGCAATTATGATGAGAAAGGGCGATGAATGGGAAAAGATAACTTATAAAGAACTTTTAAGGAGGGTTAGAAAATTTGCTGCATCATTGAAAAAGAAAGGTCTTAAGAAAGGGGACCATATTGCAATAAAAGGTTCTAATTCATTTGAATGGTTAATATCTGCCCTTTCAGTTTTGTGGATTGGAGGAATTGTTGTTCCTCTGGATGCAAGGCTGACTTTATCTGAGGTCCTTCATTTTTTGAGACTATCAGAGACAAAATTCATAATAACAGATGATGGTGAGATAGAAGGAAATGAAGAAGGAATAAAATATATCCTATTTAAAGATATAAGCAAACTTATCGGTGATAGTGAAATAGAACTGACAAAAACAGATGTGAATGAACTTGCGGTTCTCTTTTCTACATCAGGAACTACAAGCGATTCAAAGATTGCTATGTTGACACATAAGAATATTATGTCTAATGTCTCCCAGATGTATCAGGCATTGTATTTTAATCCTGGTGACACCCAGTTTTTGATATTACCATTGCATCATGTTTTTCCCTTTACGGTTGGTTTCATACTCTCATTAACACTTGGCCTGACTATTTCAATTGGCAGGTCTTTAAAACCAAATGAACTCAAGGAAGATATGATATACACAAAACCTCAGATATTCATCACTGTTCCATTATTACTTGAAAAACTGGTAAAAGGGATTGAGAAAGAAATAAGAAAGCAGATGATTCTAAAGAAAGGAATGCTTAAAATATTTGAAGGTATCTCATATCCTTTTATGAAGACAAACTTAAGGATAGCTTCAAAAACCCTTTTTAGACCAATAAGAAAAAACTTGGGTTTACACAAATTAAGATATCTTATTTCCGGTGGTTCTGCACTACCAATATGGGTCTCAAAGAAACTCGAATTATGGGGTTTTCCAATATTACAAGGATATGGGCTTACTGAGACTTCACCTGTTCTTTCAGTGAACCCACCATCAAGACCAAGAAATGCATCTGTTGGATGGGCACTTCCAGATGTTGATATTGATATAATTGAACCCATCGATGGTATTGGTGAAATTGTTGCAAAAGGGGATAATGTATTTAAAGGTTATTATAAAAATCCACAGGCAACTGAGAAGGCTTTTTATAATGGATGGTTCAGAACAGGAGACCTTGGGTATATAAACAAAAGAGGATATATATTTATAACTGGAAGGGCAAAGAATGTGATTGTAACGAAAGGCGGAAAGAATATTTATCCTGAAGAAATAGAGGAAAAATTACAGGATATTGAGTTTATAAGTGAATTGCTTGTGACAATGGAAATAGATGACAGGACGGGGACAGAAGAACTTACAGCAAATATATATCCAAACTGGGAGGCACTTGATAATTATTGCAAAGAACATAATATTGAAATAGATAATGATAGGATTTATGAGATAATATCTAAAGAGATAGCAAAAAAGAATGAACATCTTGCTGATTATAAAAAGATAAGAAGAATTGTTATAAGGGATGAAGAATTCCCGAAGACCGCTGCAATGAAGATAAAAAGATATCTTTTTATAGATAAAGGTAAAAGGGTTAGATGAGAAAATGTGATGAGTTAAGGGAAAAAGATTATGAATATTTCTTAAAGATATTAAGACTTTCCCAGTATGTAATCTCGAAACTCAATTTAAAAGAAGTAATAAAAGAAATACTCAGAAGAGGGATAGATGTTTTAAAGGTTAATCATATGAGTTTACTCATACTTGAGGATAGCAGACTTTTTCCACTTGCTTTTGAGATGTATCAGGGTTCAAAAAAATTAATCACATACAAAAGCACTGCAAGACTGAAGAAGGGAATATCAGGAACAATCCTTAAGACAAAAAAACCAGTTATAATAAACGACCTTAAGAATTATAAAGATGCAAATCCAGTTGCCTTGAAAAAAGGAAGAAGAAGCGTCCTTGCATATCCATTAACATATAAAGAAAAGATAATTGGAATATTCTATGCGGATTCGGATAAACCTAATTTTTTTAGTTACGATGATTTAAAAAAGGTTGAGCTATTCGCCTTGAATGCAGGGACCGCACTTATCAATGCGAAGACATTTGAAGATATAAAAAAGAAACAGGAAAAGATAAATCTATTATACAGAACAAGTGAATGCCTTATATCATCCCTTGATATTAAGAAGGTTCTTAATAATCTGATGAAGGAATTAAAGGAAAGCCTTTGTATTAAATATACTGCTGTTTTCTGGTATGATAAAAAAAATGAACTTTTGGTTCCTATTGCCTGGAAAGGTTATAAAAGTGTAAAAAGTTTCAGTGACAAGCTTAAAGGAAATTCAATCACCTTGAATGCAATAAATACTAAAAAATATTATTACGCACCGGATGTATCAGAGGATAAATATTATGTAAAAGTGATTGATAAAATAAAATCCGAGATTTCGTTCCCACTGATAATAGGAGAAGATGTCATTGGAGCGGTTACATATTCAAAAGATATTGTAGATGGTTTCCTTGAAGAAGAAATAGACACATTGACAGCGATATCAAATAATCTTGCTATCACAGTTCATAATTATTTCTCCTTTAAGGAAGTTGAAACCTATTCAATAACAGACCCACTTACAAATATTGCAAACAGGAGGAAGATAGAAGAAGAGATAGAAAAAGAGATTGAAAGAAGTAAGAGATATTCCAAGATGTTCAGTATATTATTCATAGATATTGATAATTTTAAAAATTACAACGACAAATATGGACATCTTATGGGGGATGATATGCTAAAGAGAATTACAGATATAATGAAGGAGAATATAAGGAATATTGATGTTATTGGAAGATATGGAGGGGACGAATTTATTGTTCTTCTTGTTGAGGCAGGATATGATAAGGCTGAAATGATATCAAAAAGGCTTATTGAAAAAGTTCGTGAAGAGATGAAAAATCAAAAATTAACTTTGAGTATTGGTATAAGTGTTTATCCCGTTAATGGATTGTCAAAGTTAAGATTAATTCACCTTGCCGATTCAGCATGTTATGATGCAAAAAGAGAAGGTGGAGACAGATTTAAAATATCTAAAATTTTTTGACAGATTATTTTTTCCATTTATAATATTAAAAAAAGGAGGATTTTATGAAAATGTTAATATGTGACCCTATAAGTGATAAGGCAGTTGAAGAATTAAAGAATATGATAGAAGTAACGAATAAACCGGAGATAACACCTGAAGAATTGTTGAAAGAGATAGAAGCTTATGATTGTGTCGTGGTTCGTTCAAGAACAAAGATTACCAAGGATGTAATTGAAAGGGGTAAGAATCTTAAAATCATCATAAGAGGTGGCGTAGGAGTTGATAACATCGATGTGAAATACGCAGAAGAAAAAGGGATAAAAGTTCTGAATACTCCACTTGCAAGCTCTGTTTCAGTTGCTGAACTTGCTATTGCATTTATGTTTGCTCTGACAAGAGAAATAGTTAAAGGGACTGTATCTATGAGGGAAGGAAAATGGTTAAAGAAAGAGATAAAGGGGGTTGAATTAACTGGGAAAACTCTGGGAATAATAGGTATTGGAAGGATTGGTAAGGAACTTGCTAAAAGGGCTATTGGTCTTATGATGAATGTTATAGCATACGACCCTTATGTTAAAGAAATAGATATAGAAGGGGTAAAGATGGTTTCACTCGATGAACTGCTAAAAAATTCAGATTTTATAAGCCTACATATTCCATTAACAAATGAAACAAAATACCTGATAAATAAAGATGCATTTGAAAAGATGAAAAAAGGGGTTTATATAATAAACTGCGCAAGGGGTGGTGTTGTTGATGAAAATGCCCTGTATGAATATATGAAGAATGGGAAAGTGAAAGGTGCTGGATTCGATGTTTTTGAAAAAGAACCACCTGAGAATTTAAAATTGCTTGAACTTGAAAACTTTATCTGCACACCACATATTGCTGCAATGACAAAAGAAGCTCAGGATAAGGTTGGCGGAGAAATAGTGAAGATGATAAAAGAGATGGTAAAATAATTACTTTTCTCTTTTGATAAAAAGAAATAAAATACCACCGGAAAGACTTGCTATAACAGAAATAAAAAAGAATAATAATGAAATAGTCAGGGCTTCTTCACCTTTTATATTTACCAATCCAAAAAAATATATATAAGCAAATTCTCTTAAACCAAGACCATTTAATGTTAAAGGGACAAGGCTCAGGATTGTTATAGCAGGTAACAATACAACAAGATTAAAAAATGATATATTAATCCCTGTGCTTTTAAATATAAAAAAATTGATAATAGTAATCATTCCCTGAATAACTATCGAAAGAATTATTCCATTAATTAAAACAATCCTTCTTCCCTTAAAATCTTTCAAGACATTATAGAATTTTCTGAGTTCGTCACCAAAATTCAAAAATTTTATTCTTAAGATTTTTTCTTTTATCCCTTTCCCAAAATTTCCTGCTGTAAAGATGTAAAATAATAAAAAAAGTAATAATATTAAAAGAAAATAAAGAACCGAAAGAACCTTAATCTTATGTATCTTGCTTAACACAGCCAGGATTCCCAATATTAACATCCCTATAAAACCGAGAAATCTATCCATAAGTGATACACCTAAAGCCTTTGAAAATTCGTTTTTTGAGGCATAAGCAGACCTTATAAAATCCTGGCCAACCGCACTTGGAAGAAAATTGTTGAAGAAAAAACTTATTAAAATATAGGTATAAGATTTTATCCTACTTATCTTTATTCCTGTTTTATCAAGTAAATAAGACCATCTTAAAGAAAAAAACAGGTAGTAAATAAAGAAAGAAATAAAAGACAGAACCAAATAGGTTCTATCAAGTGATAATAATTTCATCCTCACATTCGAAAAAGGAATCTTTCTAAAAATCAAATAAAATAATAAAATAGTAAATAAAAATTTAATTATCTCTTTGAGTATTCTCATTTTATTCTCTGAAGTGTAACGGTTTTTTCAATCTCTTGGGAAGGCTCAATATCAAGATACAATCCTTTTGTAAGGTATCCTTCTTTTAAAATTCTTATAACATATGAACCGGGTAAAATTTTAATATTGATATTTCCATCCTTGTCACATTTAACTTTCATCGTATTATCAGATATTATCTCAACATAGGCATCAATACCGGAAAAATCGTGTTTATCTATAACCTTAAGTTTTAAGGATGATAAATTTAGTTTTTTCTTCAAAATTACTTCAATAGTAGAATTACCTACAAGGACAACTGTTGTATCAAGGTCTTCGTATTCATCACTATAGAACTTTATCCTGTATCTTCCAGGTAATAATGAGATAACCCTTTCATCTTTAATTTTAAATATTCTTTCGTTTATCTTCATATTGCATTCAACATGCTTATCTTCATTATCTTTAACGGAAACTTTTAATTTTATATTTCCATTATTCCTGTTATTGTTATAACAGATTTTAAAAAAAATATTTATTGGAGAATAATAATTAAAATAATTTGTTTCAAAAACAGGATTACCTTTTGAATAAAATTTGAATGTAAGTCCACCACCATAATAAATCCATTTATATGGTAGCATAAATGATGCTGATAATGCTGCAAGGTATGAATTTTCATCTTTTTGAGAAAATAAAAAAGAATTTAAAGAAAAATTCAAAAAAAATGTATCAATGATTTCAAGATTCATATTTATTAGGTTTTCGTATAAATCTTTAAGCGAATTAAACTGGTATCCCAATTTAAAAATGATATTCCCGAAATTTTTCTTGTAATCAAGATTCGTTCCATAATAAATTTCATTTTTTTCTTCATTCTTACTGTATCCTAAAAGTGGTGATATTGTAAGGTTAAATAAATTAAACCCTAAATAGAATTTATTATCTAATGAAAGAATATATTTTTCATTAAAGTTTAATCCTCCTGAAATTCTGTCTTTTATATTTATTATACTTCTATCATAAAAGATTGTGTTATTCAGATAAAAACCTTTGTATTCGGAAAACTTAAAATAGTTAAGATTAATATCAAAAAAAACAATAATGTAAAATATCATTCTATACTTGCAAATTCTTCATGTTCATTTTTATAACCCCAAAAAAGATATTTCATATTATGACCTGATGCATATTCTCCATACTTATTAAGAATAATCAGACCAAATGGAAAATCGTATATTTCAAATAGTTTATTCACTACTTCAAATGGTTTGTTATGTTTTAAATAATCTACTGATTCCTTTGCAAGCATATTTATTGCAATTTTTTCTCCAAATCCCGTGAAAACTGCTCCGCCATTTTCATTCACATATATACCCGCACCTATCAAAGGTGAATCTCCAACCCTACCGGGAAGATGTAAGAATAATCCGCCAGTTGATACACCTGCTGCTATATTTCCATCTATATCCATTGCGACTGCTCCAACTGTTCCACATCCATAGAGGTTTCTGAAATACTCAACTTTTTTATAGTGTGGAGAGGTTTTTGAATTTTCATACCTTTCCTTCATTTCTTCAGTAAGCGGGTTAAAATATCCAAAACCCATCAACCTTGCAAATTTTGTTGCATTTTCACCGACAATAAGAATATGTTCTGTCTCTTCTATTACTTTCTTCGCAACAAGTATCGGATTCTTCACATCCTTTATTGCAGCAACAGCACCAAATAATTTATTGGACATTATTGCGGCATCCATTTCAACTTCTCCAAGTATATTAGGAACAGAACCGTATCCCGCATTAAAATTACTGTCATCTTCAAGGACCATAACAGCTTTAACAACCGCATCGATTGCGCTTCCGGCCTGTCTTAATATCTGATATCCTGAATTTAATGCCCTTGTGATTCCACTTTTCTTTTCTTCAAGATTATGCGGATTATTTGTTGTCCCACCATGAACAATTATTATAGGATTTACCTTATACATCAGGGTATATTCTTGTCCCTTCTTTATAATCAAGAGCCAATTCTATTGTATCAAGGGATGTAATAAGGACTTCTTTACCGCCTTTTTCTACAAATTCACAGGCAGCAAGTATTTTAGGTCCCATACTTCCCTGCGGGAACTGACCTTCATTTAAATATTTCCTTGCTTCCTTTGCACTCATTCTCTCTATCTTTCTCATACCAGGTTTATTAAAATTAATATAAACACACGGAACCCCTGTCAAAATTACCAGAATATCAGCACCTATTTCCCTTGCAAGAACACTGGATGAAAGGTCCTTATCAATAACTGCGTCAAGCCCTTCAAGTGTATTCTCTTCTGTGATATAAACAGGTATACCACCTCCGCCAACGGCAATTACAATAATACCTTTTTCAACGAGTGTCTTTATTATTTCCTTTTCCACAATCCCCTTAGGGAAAGGAGACGGGACTACCCTTCTAAAGCATCCCTTAGAATATTCAATTACAGGTATATTATCATTCATTAAATCTTTTGCTTCTTCTTCATTAAGGCACCTACCGATAGGTTTTGTAGGCTTATTCCACATAGGGTCATCTTCATCCACTATTACCTGCGTTGGTATTGTAACAACATCTTTTTTTATATTATTCTTAATAAGTATATTATGAAGGGATTGCTGTATCATATAACCCATCCAGCCGCCGGTAGCAGCATCAATAACACCGAGGGGGAGTTCCGGAATAATATGTCTTGCAAGTTCATTCCTTAATATTTCGTCGCCAGCCTGCGGACCGTTACCATGTGTTATAACAATGTTGTATTCTTTCTTAATAAAATGAAGAACACTTACAAGGCTCTTTCTTGTATTTGCAAATTGTGCATGTATATCACCCTTCGAATCTGGTGGAAGTATGGCATTACCGCCAAGTGCAACAACGGCTGTCTTTTTCATAATCTTTCTCTTATAACATCTTCAAGTGTTGGTTTTCCGATTACCTGTAATTCATAAGTCGTTCTTACATAAGGTTTATTTATCTTAATGAGCCTCCCAAGGTCGATCGGTGTCGCAATTATAACGATATCAGCATCTGAATTGTTTATCGTTTTTTCAAGTTCCTGTATCTGTTTTTCTCCATAACCCATTGCTGGAAGAACATTTCCGGTATTCGGATATTTATGATATGTTTCAACAATTGAACCAACTGCAAATTTTCTTGGGTCTATAATCTCTTTTGCACCAAATCTCTTTGCAGCAACATATCCTGCACCGTATGACATCTCTCCATGTGTGAGTGTTGGACCATCTTCAACGACAAGAACCCTTTTACCTTTTATTTTTGTATGGTCTTCTACAAAGATTGGAGAAGCAGCATCGATTATTAATGCATTTGGATTATTGTTCATTATATTTTTTCTTACGGTCTCAATATTTTCAACCGGTGAGGTGTCTATTTTGTTTATCACAACAATGTCTGCCATCTTTAAATTTGTATGTCCGGGATGATACAGAATTTCATGACAGGGCCTGTGCGGGTCAGTAACAACTATATGTATATCGGGTTTATAGAAAGGTGTATCATTATTACCACCATCCCATAATATTATATCTGCGTCTTTTTCAGCTTCTTTCAATATATCCCCGTAGTCAACACCTGCAAAAACTGTAAAACCCATCCTGATATGTGGTTCATATTCTTCTCTTTCTTCAATAGTGCACTGATGTTTGTCAAGGTCTTCAAAATTTACAAATTTCTGGACCTTTTGTTTTACAAGGTCTCCATATGGCATTGGATGCCTTATTACTGCGACCTTCTTACCCATATTTTTTAAAACATTTCCAACATACCTTGTCGTCTGGCTCTTTCCACAACCTGTTCTTACTGCACATACAGAAATAACAGGCTTTTTTGATTTAATCATTGTTTCTGTTGGAGAGAGGAGCATAAAATTAGCACCATTTGCAAGTGCTAATGATGCCCTTTCCATAACATAATTATGAGATACATCACTGTATGAGAAAACTACATATTTTACATCGTTTTTTCTTATAAGCTCCTGAAGCTCTGATTCAGGTAATATTGGGATACCTTCAGGATACAGTTTTCCTGATAGTTCTTTGGGATATTTTCTATTTTCTATGTTTGGTATCTGTGTTGCTGTAAAACAAATAACTTCATATTCTTCTTTATCTTTAAAAAAAACATTAAAATTATGGAAGTCCCTTCCAGCTGCTCCCATTATAATAACCTTTTTTCTCATAAAACCTCCTGTTTAAATTTTAAAAGAATATAATATTTTTTTTAAATATTTTGTCAAGAAATTTTACAATTATATATTTGGGAATTAGTTAGAATATAATAATGAATAAAGACTGATAAAAACCAATATTTTATTTTTTCCGGAAATTTTTTAATATGGAATATCAATTTTATATATAAATTATCTTGACAATTTGCATACTTTTTATAATATATATCTAAACGGGGTCGTAGTTCAGCTTGGTTAGAACGCCGGTCTGTCAAGTCGGAGGTCGCGAGTTCGAGTCTCGTCGGCCCCGTTTTTTTAAGGAGTGAATGATGGGAGAATGTGAAAGGCTTGCGACTTGTCCCTTCTTTCAAGAAAAAATGGCAAATATGCCAAAAACATCGGAACTTCTCAAAGCAACTTACTGTAAAGGTGATTTCACCAAATGTGCAAGGTATTTAGTTTTTAAGGCAGGTGTAAAGGTTCCATCCTATCTTTTTCCATATGATAGAGAAGGTGCGGAACTGAGAATAAAAGAAAATAAAAAATAGAGAATTTTGATAATTTTAAAAATTATTTAATAAATAACAAAAAGCGAGGTATATATGATTTTTTTTATTTTTTCTGTTATTTTCGCAGATGATCATATATTAATAAAGGCAGATTCAAAAGAAATTATAAAATCATATGGTTTATCAATCACAAAGGAACATTATTTTAACTGGTTCAGTGTTGAAGTCCCAAAAGGGAAGGATGTTTTAACATTTATTGAAGAAATAAAGAAAATGAAAGGTGTTATAGAAGCAGCACCTGATTATATTTTTAAAGCCTTATGGGTCCCGAACGATTCACTTTACCAGTATCAATGGAATCTAAGGAAATTCATAAATCTTGAAAAGGCTTGGGATTTAATAGGTGGCGGAAGTGCAGATGTTATATTGGGTATACTTGACACAGGTTGTTCTTTTGAATTCTTTCCTGTCCCCAGTTATGAAAAGAGCAAGGTGGTTGGCTCAACTTATCGGATTTACCCTGATTACAATCCTGAAACATTTTTACCCGGAAGGGATTTTGTAAACAATGATTTTCATCCTAACGATGATAATGGCCATGGAACACACATATCCGGCACCATTGCAGAGGCTACTGATAATTTGAGAGGTCTTTCAGGTATTGCATTCAATGTAAAGATAGTTCCCGTAAAAGTCCTTGATTATGATGGTATGGGAGAATTATCAAAGATTGCAGATGGTATTATTTGGGCAACAGATAGTGCAAATGTAAATATTATAAACATAAGTCTTGGTGCAACAGGTTCTAATAGTTATCTTTATGAAGCAATATATCATGCATATAAGAAGAATGTTATTCTTGTAGGTGCATCAGGGAATGATGGCACTGAAGGTGTATACTTTCCTGCACGATATAATGAGGTCCTTTCAGTTGGTGCGTACAATATAAATGGTGAGAGGGCAACTTATTCAAACTACGGATATGAACTTGATATTGTAGGACCTGGTGGTGGTGCTACGAATGAGTTTGATTACATATATCAGGAAGTATTTATGCCATTTATAAATTACGATACTCTTGCAAAATTGGACATTTATAATTACTTTGGTTTTGTTGGAACATCAATGGCAACACCGCATATCTCCGCCCTGTGTGCATTAATGCTTTCTATGAATCCGGATTTGAAGAATTACGAAGTTATGGATATAATAACAAAAAACTGTACTGATATTGGCTCTGCTGGATGGGATAAATATACAGGCTATGGAATCCCTGATTTTGAAAAATGCGTTAAAGAGGCATTTATGAAAGGAAAGTATGATAAACTAACTGATATAATTGAGGTTGATAATAATATTATAGAAGGTAATAGTATAATAATAACAAGAGGGGTTATTAACCTCAGATTAAAAGAAGGATATATTTTCCCTATTGATATATATGTTTATGATGAACTGGGAAGGTATATACAGTCAATACATCTTGTTGATAACGGAACATTGAATATTGAAAAGAGCGGAATCTACTTCTTATACGGTGAAAGAAGAAGTGGAATAAAACTCATTGTTTTAAAATAGGAGGAAAAGTGTTTATTTTTTTACTTGCATTTTTAGAATCTGATTTGATTCTAAAAGAAGTAAAGGTTCAAGATAACATAAAAACTAATTTTTTAGACCTTTTTCCTGAAAAACCAGCAAAGATTAGTTTCTATGAATTTTCGGATTCGGTTTCAAAAAAAATACTTATAATTTCTTATTACAAAAACCATGTTAATATTAAGACAATTGATTATGATGAATTCCAGAGAAGACTCACATTACCCATATTATATCACAGAGTTTATGAAAACAGAAGGGTCGAATATCTTATAGGACAGACATTACTTGGGGTTGGCGTTTATTCCTGGAGCCTTCCAATTTTTATATTTAGAAGTGAAGCTACTGATGATAATACCGAAAGGATAAGGACAGGAACAGGCTTTATCTTTCCTTTCTTCTATTTTGGTGCTAACTTTTTTCTAACAAATGGAAAGAATATTTCTTCATCACAAGCCTATGGTTCTTTTGGTGGTGGTGTTGCTGGTTTATTCCATGGTTTATTCCTTTTCAATGATGTAAAATGGGTATTCCCTGTAAGTATAGCTGAAAACTTTCTTGATAATTATCTCTGCTGGTCTTTTAATTTAACACCGGGTATATATCAAAGGAAATTAAATCATAATATATATGGATATTATCATTATTACATATCCAAAACACTTTTTACAAATGATTTCGAAATTAGAGATGTTGATAACACAATTTCTTCCATTATTTCACTTATTGAAGGTTATAGCTCGGTGTTTATGTCAAAGAGTAAAAAAAATATAAGTTATGGTGATGCATTGTTTGAGATAAGAACAACTGCTGTTGGTTCTGAGATAATTCCAGCACTTCTCTGGACTTATGATAATTTCAATAATTCAGATGTCAAACCAAGAACCTATGCTGCTGCTTCTTTACTGGGACATTTTGCAGGATACTGGCTCGGTGATAAACTTACAAAGGAAAATGAAATATCTTTAACAACCGCTATACTAACATACTTAATTCCTTCCCTTGCACATCTTTTTACAGCAGGTGTTCTCGCATTAAGCAATTCTGACAATTTTTTAAAAGCATATCCTACAATATTTATGATTACTGATGCTGGTCTAACATATATTGTCTATAAAACTTTTAAAGACTTAGGAACTGAAACAAGTAATGAATTAAATAACCTAAATTTTGGTTTTAATTTAAAACCGGAGAAGGTAAATAACAGAATGATTGCAAATCCACAAATATTTTTCGGCATTAGATTTTAAGATTAAATATCCTGATAGAAGAAGATTCCCAGTAACATAAGTGGTATAAAAATAGGGTAAAATATTTTATAATATTTACCAATATATTTTGAAAAATCCCTGTAAAAATAATATAATCTTCTTACCCCTAATTTGTAAGTAATGCCACCTTTAATATGTATTGCCTTGTAATCAGGAATATAATGTGTATCTATTTTATTTTCCTTCAATCTCTTTGAAAAATCAACATCAGAGAAATAAAGAAAAAATCTTTCATCGAAAATTCCAATTTTATTAAAGATTTCTTTTTTTACAAATAAAGCACAGGACATAGGCTGTTCTGCTATTCCTTCTTTATCATAATCAAAAATCGGATTCCTCCATCTGTTGAAAAAATGATTATTATAAAATAATTCTGAAATACCTGTCAGAAGAAAGAAAAAGTCAAGAATGCTTGGAATGTTTCTTACAGATTTTAATAAAAATCCTTCAGGGTCAACAAGTTTTATAGAACACACATCGTATTTCATAAGTTTCTTAAAATCTATCCTTGAATCAAGGAATGTTGTGGGAGTGAGTAAAAAAATATAATCACCTTTTGCATACTTAAGCCCCATATTCAAAGCCTTTGGATACCCTCTGTTTTTCTTCATTACTATAACCTGAACAGGATAATTTGATAAAACGAGAACAGAATCATCTTCAGAGTAATTATCCACAACTATAATTTCTTTTTTAACTTTTAAAGCAAGTATACTTTCAATACAATCTTCAATGAATTCCGCACCGTTGTAGTTTACAATTATAAAGGATACCATATTTATATTATAATTGCCTTACATATAAAATCAAGAACTTTATGATATTCCTTATATTAAGAACATGTAATCACATTAATTATAAAGATATTTTTCGCATTTAGCACTTAATTCTCTTACATTTATTGCTATTTCTTTAACTTTTCTAAAAGACTTTTTTACGGGAAGATCAGGAACATGGTGGTACAATTTATTATAATTAACATTTAAGTTTTGTCTAAAAATTTTATCATAAATCTCATCAATTATTATAGATGGTATATATGCTAACACACAAGGTAGGTTATATTCTTCTAATATAT
>CBFGJG010000036.1:0-21430 GCA_965649055.1 Caldifarciminota bacterium | reverse complement strand
GTAGGATTCTGGACAACAACATTCGTTGAATAGTTATAATAACCAAATGCAGAGACATAAACATCATAGTATCCACAAATGAGTGAATCAGATGCAGTGAATACACCACTTGCATTAGTTAAAACATTTACAACTGTATCACCATCTCCTTCACAGAATATAACCTTCGCATTTGGTACTGGATTAGATGTATTCGCATTCCTTACTATACCTGTTACATATCCTCTGAAATTCTTAACTGTTATATCTTCCTGATAGATATAATAACCATTCTTCAAAATTGTCCCGGTTATTCTCCCGTTTGATGTTGGTAGAACATCTATATCAACAGAACCTGAAGATGTTGTAACATTCGTATCTATACCGCATCCGGAAAGGATAACCTTATGACCCGATGGTGTTGTGGTTGATGTTACAACACCGGGTATACCTTTCATAAGATACCCTGATACATTTATTAAAGGTGCATTACCCTGTATATCTGCTGATACAAAATTGGATGCATTTATAACCCAGATTGTATCTATGAATGAATTCCAGGTTTCTGTCAACTTCCTACCATATACAAAGAGTAATTGTCCATAAGGTGAAATAACACTCGGGAATGATGCATTACCAGATGCATCAGTTGTATCACAGTATGAAACATCGTAACCTGAAATCTTAACCTCAATATTTGTTTGTGGTATTGTCCCTGATGAATCCATTACAGTAACTGTTACAGCAGTTGATGTATTCACATCTATTGTATCAGGTTCAACTGTAACCTTCATCCCTGCAACAATAATCGCAAAACCTTCGTAAGGGTCATAATTCTGTTTTGTTACAGTAACCCACATCGTATCACCAACCATAGAAGCATTAGGTGAAAGTGTTACTTCTCCAGATGCATTTGTGTATCCTGTTACATATTTTGAATTATCAAGTTTACACCACAGAGTAACCCTTGCATTCTCAACAGGTGCCTTTGAACCATCTGTAACATTCACAGTGAAACCAGCACCACCAACAGGATGTGTTCCGGGATGGTTAACTGTTAATGTCTTATAATCTGTCCATAATGGAAGTTCAGGGTCTCCAAACAGCGTATGTTCATATATACACCATCTCGTCATATCGTGTTCATCACCTGAATCTGCATAAGGAACCCACTGGTCTTTTGCACCATGGAATGGCTGACCAAGTATATACTGATTGTTATGGAAGACCTTATGCCAGAATGTTGTGTCTATCCTCTCAGATGGACCAGGAACATAATCAGAACCAACATATGCACCCCAACCATACCTTGTATTGAACATTACTGCCTGTGCACCATGCATTACCCTGTTTAAGAAATGTTCAGCAAGACAGTCTTCCCCTGGATTCATCTCAAAAGCACCAGGAAGACAGGCGATAGAATTAAAGACACCCATATACCCATTTGTTAATGTATCCGCATCGGCATTGTGATATATTGGTCCATCGTTATAGGTATAAACACCATCATAATCACCATGACCCATTGAATGGCTGAAACCATATCCCTGATTTAGATACTGTATTGATAAATCATGTGTAAGATTATTCTGCCATTCATAAAGTTTTGTATCTGTCCACCCAGCAGGTGTCATATCAGCTATTGAATCCTGCATAGCATCACTTTCTTCATAAGCATTCCAGAGTATTGCAGATGGTAGGAACATCTTCTTTATCTTTGTAACTTCCGGGTCCTTTTCATATGCAAGGACCTTATTCACGAAGTTCTGTGCCTGTGCTATCGTATATACAGGTGCCCTTCCTACATATACATCTGCATACATATCGACATTATCTGTCAATTCACCATACACATTATCACCATCTGCATTCCAGTTTCCATCAAGGTCTGCATAATATAAATCCGATGGAATTGTGTCATAATGGTTACCATCAACTTCAATATACCATGCATCCCTTGAAGGAATGATATTCTGGCCTGCTGTAACATCATCACCTGAACCACCAAGAAGTATGTATACAGTCCCCCATGTATTCTTCGCATCAATGATAAAGTTCCTTATCTTCATCTGTATATCTGTTCCTGAATAATTAGAATTTATCCATGATTTTGTAACTATTGTCGCTGGAACACCTTTCTTTGTCTTCCAGTATACAAGCCTCTCAAAACATGTATCAAGTGGTGGCTCTGAAATAACAACATACTGATAATTACCCGGGTCAAGTAATGATGGTTTTCTTCTAACAATAGGTGCAAACCTGTCAACGTCCTTTGGATTAACTACCATGAGTTTCACTTCATTTCCAAAAACCTTCTTCTGATATTCTGTAGGTATAAAATTCTCTGCCTTACCATCTTCATAAATTACCTTGTATACCAGCTTCTTTGTAAGATATAGTTTCTTCGTTACTGGATTGTATCTAACAGGATATATCTTTACATTTGTTATCCGGTATCCACACTTACTTCCAGAACCAAGCAATGTTATCTTCTCATATGGATAAATAAGGTCTCTTGTATAAATATCCGGATTAGGTTCAGGTGGCTTTCCTTCAAATTTCTTACCCTTAACTGGGAGCGGAACATCCCTCTGTGTTGGAATAATGTTATATTCACCGGGAATCTCTATCACTTCTTCCGATAATATCTCAACCTTCACGGGTAAAGAACCGGCAGGTATTAGAACTGCATCACGAACATCTGGCAGTCTTGGTTCACCAACTTTTGTTCCAGAAGGATAACCTTTAAGATTCACAATATCCCATTCACCGGATTTCGTAATGATTAGATCACTCTCAGAGATTGTCTTTGTAATAACAATCTCACCAGCCCATAGGTGACAGACCATTAGCAAAAATAACAACAGAACGCGTTTACCCATAAAAAACCTCCTGTTTGGGTTATTTGATAAAAAAATTACTTATTTTTTTAGATATGTCAAGTCATTTTTTTTAAGTTTTTTTTATACTTGACTTTCAATAGTTTATATATATATTCAGGGTGTGAAAATAAGAAATTCTGTTAAGGCAATAATTATAAAAAATGGATTTATACTTACGATAAGATGTATTGATAAATTCGGTGTTTTTTATCTATTGCCGGGTGGCGGTCAGAAACCAGGGGAAACAATGATAGATGCATTGAAAAGGGAATGCCTTGAAGAGATAGGTGTTGAAATAATCGTAAAAGATTTAAAACTTATAAGGGAGTATATCGGGAAAAATCATGAATTCAAAGAAGAAGATAAAAATGTTCACCAGATAGAATTTATGTTTCTGTGCACTATAAAAAATAACAAAAAACCTAAATTAGGAAAAACACCTGATTCATTCCAGATAAATATTGAATGGTTACCCTTAAAAGATATTGAAAAATACAGGCTATATCCACAATCTGCAAGAAAAATATTAAAGAATCTTAAAAAATCAAAGAAGATTTATCTTGGAGATATTAATTGACTTTTTTAAATCCTTTGTTAACATATTTTTATGAAATGTCCATTCTGTTCAGGTGAAGATGATAAGGTTATAGATACAAGGATTGTGAAAGACGGAGAAGCTATAAGGAGAAGAAGGGAATGCCTTTCATGTGGGAAAAGATTCACAACATATGAATATATTGAAAAATTTCCTTTACTTGTTATTAAAAAAGATGGAAGAAGAGAACCATTTGAAAGGGAAAAAATACTTAAAGGTGTTATGACTGCCTGCCATAAAAGGCCAATAACCATAAAACAGATAGAGCAACTTGTTGAAGAAGTTACAAGCCTTATATTCGATTTAGGTAAAAATGAAGTTGAATCTTCTTTTATAGGCGAAGAAATAATGAAAAGGTTAAAAGTCCTTGACGATGTATCATATGTCAGATTCGCATCTGTTTACAGGGAATTTGAAGATAAAGAAGAATTTTTAAAAGAAATAAAAAATCTATAATTGAAAGAACTCATATTATTAAGATTACAGAGATTAAAAGGATTCTTTAAAAGTGAATCAAGATTCAAGGCATTTGTTTATCTTTCAGTAATATTTATTTTTTTTGCAGGAACATATTTATTCTTCTACAGGGTTTTTTCATTCTTAAAAACAATAGAAGACATAGGTGAGATAATTTCAGGTAAGATAATTTCCTATTCATTCTTTGTTTTCTTCTTTATGCTCCTTTTCAGTAACGGTATAACATCACTTTCAACATTCTATCGTTCAAAAGAGGTTGAATACCTTTTTTCATTACCATTATTTCCTATGAATATATTTCTGCTTAAACTATTTGACAATATATTTTTCAGTTCCTGGGCAACAATGATAGGTGCATTACCAATTCTTTTTGCTTATCTTAATGCATATAGAAAACCTTTCTTTATCATTCCACTGATTATACCTGTTTTGTTGTTCATAACAATTCCCGCATTTTTAAGCATAACATTACTTTTAATTTTAAAGAAATTCAATCCAAGGCTTTCTGTAAAAAAACTCGCTTTCTATCTTATAATTTTCAGTTCAATCATTATTTATTTTTATATAAGGACAAACCCTTATTCATTCAGGGTTCCGTTCACTTATGATTTAAATGCGATAAATAAATTCCTTGATTCCTTAAGATTTTCAAACCCTTATTTCCCAAATGAATGGTTTTCTAATATAATCTCTGGTCTTATGAGGGGTGATTTTAAAATAATTGCAAGATATTTTTCTGCACTATTTTTTCTTTCTATCGCAACATACTTAACACTTTTTATTATAAGTTCAATATGGTATAGAATAACCTGGTTAAACGATGAATCACAGACATTGAGTCCAGTTATTAAAACGAGATTCATAATCTCATCACCCTCACATCTATTGAATCTCATTTCAAAAGATGTAAGGATATTTATAAGGTCTCCATCACAATGGATTCAATTCCTTATATTCTTTATACTTTTAATACTTTATATTGCATCTTTGAGAAACGCACCTCTGTATTTTAAAGACCCTTTCTGGCTTACAATCACAGCACTTATAAATACTGCCTTTGTGGGTTATATCAATGCTACACTTGCTTTAAGATATGTATTCCCTGCAATGAGCCTTGAGACACCTTATTTATGGCTTTACAGGTCTTCTCCTTTAAAACCAAAGACATTATACCTTTCAAAAATTATTTTTTATATAATATTAACAACCATTCTAACAGTCTTTGTTATTTACTTAAGCAATATCAGGTTAACAAATGACTTTAATATAACATTATTCACAATACTTGTAGGGATACTAATTTCTATAACGATAGTAATAATATCTGGTTCATTTGGAGTTTATTTTATTGAATTCAACGAATCAAATCCAGCAAAGATTGCATCAGGTTTAGGCGGGCTTTTAACAGCAATCTTTTCTCTACTTTACATAGGATTGACTTTATATCTCTTCTTTCAGCCTTTATCAAAATATATAAAAGGAATACTTACGGGAGACAATCTCAATCTTTTTCCAATCATAATGAATTCTTTTTTAATATTTTTTATTTTTACCTTGATATTAAATATTATCCTTGTTCTTTCAGGGATAAAAAGAACAAAATATGTCCAGAAATAAGATAAGGAAGATTTTTGATTTACTTTTTGAAAGATTCGGGGAACAACACTGGTGGCCTGGTGAAACTGAATTTGAAATAATCATAGGTGCAATATTAACACAGGGAACAAACTGGAATAATGTTGAAAAGGCAATAAATAATATAAAAGAAGAAGGACTCCTTGATATCGAAAAATTCAAAACTCTGAATATTGAAAAGATAAAAAGATTGATAAAACCATCAGGATTTTACAATGTAAAAGGGGAAAGACTGAAGAATTTCATCGATGAATTCAAAAATAAATTTAAAAGTATAGATGATATGAAAAAATCAGGGAAAAATGAATTAAGGGAATGGCTACTTTCAATAAAGGGGATAGGAAAAGAAACAGCAGATTCAATTATTTTATACGCATTAAGAAAACCAGTATTTGTTGTTGATGCATACACAAGAAGAATATTAGAAAGACACAGGATTATAAAAGGTAATGAAGATTATGATGAAATTCAAAGAATCTTTGAAGACAATCTACCAGAAGATGAGAAAATATTCAATGAGTATCATGCCTTGCTTGTAAAGACTGGTAAAGAATTCTGTCTTAAGAAAAATCCCAGATGCAAAGAATGCCCATTAAATATCTTGACATAAAATGAATATTTTTATAAAATGAAGATATGATTGTATTCTATTCACTGATAGCTTTGATAATCCTTCTCCTTGTTATTTTTGGTGTGTTTTTAACATTAAAGGAGATGGAAAAAAGAAAGAAGATGATATACAACGGGATTGCTGTTGTTTTTATAGGAGTTCTTGTTTTATCAAGTTTTATCTCTTATATAATAGACTTTGAAGTTTCAAGAAATTTATTTGGTTCTTTTGGTGGATTCATATCAAGATTCTTCTTCAACGCATTCGGATACACATTTTTATTTATTCCATTTATCATAATACTTTGTGGGATAGGATTAATCAAGAACAATATAAAGAAATATATTTTCAGGATTGGTAGCCTCGTTTCAGGTATTTTTATTATAACATTTATCACACTTGGTTATTTTACAAATGAAAGATTTGCAGGTTTTATTGGTCTTAATGCAGGTGAGTTTATTGTATCAAAGATAGGTCATCTTGGTTCATTTCTCCTTTCATTCTTCCTTCTTTTCTCATTAATCTTTATATTTTTTGAAATAGAAAGAATCATAAGAAAGAAAGAAATTGCAGGTATAATAACAGAATCTGAAGTAAAAGAAGAGATAAAAGAAGAAAAAAAGGAAGATACAAAAGAAGAGAAAAAAAAGAAGAAAAAAACAGAGAAGATAGAAGAGATAACACAGCAAGATATACCTGTTATCTCTGAATACAAGGAAAAATTCTTGTCTTTCCTTGAAGAACCAACAAAAGGAACAGAAGAAGATAAAACATACCTTCAGGAAAAGATTATACTTCTTGAAGAGAAACTTAAAGACCTCGGGATAGATGGTAAGGTGAAGAATGTCCTTATAGGACCTGTTGTGATAAGATTTGAATACAAACCATCTTCCAATATAAAGATATCAAAGATTGCAGCACTTACAGATGATATTGCTATGGCTTTAAAAGCAGAAAAATTAAGGGTTCTTGCACCTATACCGGGAAAGGAAGTTGTCGGGATAGAAATCCCAAGGAAAAACAGGGATATAGTTTATCTTAAAGAATTGATGATGGAACAGGAATTTCTTTCCAATAGTTCCCCTCTGTTTGTCCCTATCGGTAAAGATATTACAGGAAAACCTTATTTTGCTGAAATTGGTGAGATGCCACATCTACTTGTTGCAGGTGCAACAGGTTCAGGTAAGAGTGTGTTCATAAATTCACTTATAACGAGTATTTTATTTAAATCAATGCCACAGGATACAAGGTTCATTATGATAGACCCAAAAAGGATTGAACTTTCAATATACAACGGAATACCGCATCTAATCTCGCCTGTTATAACGGAATCAGACCATGCAATGCGTGTTTTAAAACAGGCATTGAATTGTATGGAAGTTAGATATGCTGAATTTGCAAGGGTTGGTGTTCGTGATATATATGGATACAATAAAAAGATGAGAGAGAAGATGCCTTTTGTCCTTATTATCATTGATGAACTTGCTGATTTATTATTGCAGCGTGGCAAGGAAGTAGAAAATGCACTTGTAAGATTAGCACAGAAATCAAGGGCAGTAGGAATACATTTAATACTTGCAACCCAAAGACCTTCTGTTGATGTTATAACAGGACTTATAAAGGCAAACTTCCCTTCAAGGATAGCATTCCAGGTTGCATCAAGGCATGATGCAAAAACAATTATGGATAATACAGGTGCTGAAAAATTACTGGGTAAAGGTGATATGCTTTTCATTCCCCCAAAGTCAGGATTACCCATAAGGCTCCATGGACCTGCAATATCAACAGAAGAAACAAAAAACATTGTTAAACTTATAGGTGGTGCGTACCTTGAAGAACTCTTGAAAAGAAGATTCCATAAAGAATATAAGAAAATAAACGAACTTGTTATGGAAGAAGAGATACTTGATGTTATATCAGAGCCTTCGCTACCCGGTGGGGATGAAAGGCTCAGTGATTTTGGTAATCTGCTTGAAGAAAAAACAGAAATAAAGAAAGAAGAATTCATTGAATTTGTTGAATCACTTGAATATTATCCAACATTACCTGAATTTGAAATGCCAATAAAAGAAGAGACAAAGACAGAAGATTTGAATAAGGAACTTGATGAATTATTTGAAGAGGCAAAAAGAATCGTTATCCAGCATAGAACTGCTTCGGCATCTTTACTCCAGAGAAAATTGAATATCGGATACAACAGGGCTGCAAGGCTCATAGACCAGCTTGAGATGATGGGGATTGTAGGACCTTTTAAAGGTTCAAAATCAAGGGATGTTTTGATAAAAGAATGATTCTCTTACTATCACTAATCATTGATGAAAGGCTAACAAAAAATAGTTTATTTAAGGCTGAATTTGTTGAAACCCTTTATTCCGAAGATAAAAGATATATATTTAAAGGTTCGTTATCAATCTGGAAGAATGGTTTCAGGATAGAAGTTAAAGAACCATTTATACAGGTCCTCATAGGTCAGAAAAATTTAGAAGTTTACACAAGGGGCATTGACTTTCCATCTATTTATGAAAACAAATTCCCTTTAAATAGAATAATATTCTATACAGAAGAGTTTATGGAATCATTTGAAGAAAAAAATGGATTTATAAGAATAATTCCCAAGGATACATTATATGTGAAAAATGTTTTTGTGTGGAAGGAAAATACAATAAAAAAAATTGAATTAAATCTTCAATTTCAGAGAATGGTCTTTGTTATAAGAAATGTAAAAATAATCAAGAAATTCAATGAAAATATTCTTCTTTCACCACCCGTATGGGAATAAAGGAAGAGATAATAAAAGTTGGTAAAGAAATAGGATTTAATCTTGTCCGTGTTTATGAACCTGAAAAAATAGAAGACGAATATTTTGATTATTTCATAAAAGAAGGAATGTTTGGTGATATGGAATACCTGAAAAGGACCAAGGAAAAGAGATTAAATCCATTTTTAGTGTGGAAAGATGTAAAAAGTATTTTATGTTGTGCAGTTGCCTATGAATATAAAAGATACGAAAAAGATGGGAAAAGGATATCTTCATTTGCCATTTATGAAGATTATCATAAGGTTTTAAAAAAGATGCTTAAAGAGTATTTAACAAAGATAAAAGAAATAAAAAAGGATTTGGAAGGTAAAATATTTGTTGATACAGGACCTGTTTTTGAAAAGGAGATAGCAGTTAGATGTGGAATAGGATTCAGGGGCAAGAATACCCTTATTATAAATAAGGATTTTGGTTCTTTCTTTTTTCTTGGTGAGATATTCCTCAACATAGAACTTGAATCAGATGAACCTGTTCATAATGCCTGTGGTGATTGTGATTTATGCATCAAATCTTGCCCGACAAATGCTATATACGAACCTTATAAATTAGACCCAAGGAAGTGTATATCATATATTACAATAGAGAAGAAGATAAAAGATTTTGATATAAAGGATACAAAAGGATACATATATGGTTGTGATGAATGCCAGATAGTATGTCCATATAATAAATCAAGAAGAATAAAAGCATCTATTTTTTGTTGACTAATAATTTTAAATATTTATATTTATGCAACAAAAGGAGATAAAATGAAAGCATTAGTAACAGGTGGAGCAGGTTTTATAGGTTCACATATTGTTGATGGGTTGATAGATAAAGGTATTGAATGCTTTGTAGTTGATAATCTTATTAGAGGTAAAAAAGAAAATATAAACAAGAAATGTAAATTCTATCATATTGATATTAGAGATAAAAAATTATCAGATATCTTTAAAGATATAATGCCTGATGTTGTGTTTCACCTTGCTGCTCAAATTGATGTGAGAAAATCTCTTGAAGACCCTTTTTACGACCTTGATGTTAATGTTGGAGGAACATTAAATCTTTTAAATTTATCAGTTAAATATAATGTTAAGAAATTTATCTTTTCATCTACGGGGGGTGCAATTTACGGTAATAAACTGAATGCTTCTGAAAGAACCTATCCTAAGCCTCTTTCACCTTACGGTCTTACAAAACTTGCTTCTGAAAATTATATAAGGATATATAAAGAATGGTTCGGTTTAAGATATACTATTTTAAGATATGCAAATGTTTACGGCCCAAGACAGTCACCAGAAGGTGAAGCAGGTGTTGTGGCAATATTTATAACAAAACTTTTGAATAATGAAATACCTGTTATATATGGTAAAGGAAAAATGTTAAGGGATTATGTTTACGTTGGAGATGTTGCTAATGCTACCATCCTGGCTATTGATAAAGGGGATAATGAGATTATAAACATTGGAACAGGTGTATCAATAAGTGTTAATGAATTATACAAGAAAATAACAAAACTCTTTGGTAAATATGTTGAACCTATCTACAAACCAAAGAGAAAAGGTGAAGCGACTCTTTCAGGGTTGAATGTAAATAAAGCTAAAAAAGTTCTTGGTTGGGAAGCGAAGAATTCCTTAGAAAAGGGATTAAAATACACATTCGATTCCTTTAAAAATTAAAATAAATATATTATCTTTTCTCAAAAATTTATAAAATGTTTCTATATATGAATTCAGTTATTGTTAATGCAGGATTAGATTAATTCAGAAATATTGATAAAACGAGCAAAGATTAATTAAAATGGTAAATAAATAATAAAAGAACTAAAATACAAAGATTTTATTCTTGAAAAAAGTAAATCTAAATACATTAAGCATATATTTTATATCAAGACTTATGAAGGAAGATAATGACCGTTTTAAATTTTAATTGACATTAATTTTATATAGTATAATTTTTATATATGGAATGGTTCTTCCCTGACGATATTAATTCCACAATAAAATTGTTAAAAAAAGATAATATCTTACATGGTGGTGGGACAGGCATATTAATGGGCACTTTGAAAAATATAAAAGGTATTATCTCACTTGATAGATTGGACCTTAACTATATAAAAGAAGAAAAAGATAATATTGTAATAGGTTCAACTGCTACATTCACGGATATTATAAATAATTTAAGAAAATTCGATAAAAATAATATACTTATAAAATCACTTTCAAAAGCTGCTTCAACACCTTTAAGAAACAGAATAACAATAGGTGGTTCAATCGCATTTTCACCATTGTGGTCAGACCTCTTGGGTCCTTTAATAACACTTGATGCAAAGATAAAGGTTCTTGGTGAAAACAATGGCACATATTCAATATTAGAATTTATAAGGAATCCAGAGATAAAGAAGAATTCACTTATAAAAGAAGTTTATATTAATACAGAATTTACAGATTCAAGATATTTCTCTTTTAGAAGGACATCTTTTGATTTTTCAATCTTTAATATTTCAATTGTTTACAAAAAGAAGAATAAAAATATACAGGATATAAAGATAGCATTATGGGGAACAAGGGATAAAGAAAAAAGAATGTATGAACTTGAAGATATTTTAATTAAAGAAAATTTTATAGATGAAGGAAGATTAAAAGAGGTCTTTAGACCTGAATTTTATAAAAATATTTATTTTTCACAGGAATACCTTGAAGAAATATCAAGGATAGAAATTTACAGGATTTTAAAGGATATATATGAATGGTGAATTTATAATAAATAATCAAAAAAGAAGATTTGATTTTGAACCTGAAGATACACTCCTCGATATATTAAGGGATAATGGATATAAAGAAGTGAAATGTGGATGCAGAGAAGGTTCATGCGGTGCCTGTGTTGTTTTACTTGAAGATAAACTTGTTAATTCCTGCCAGGTTTTTGCAGCAACTGCAAAGAATAAAAGAATATTAACATCAAAAGGTCTTGGTGATATAAAGAGTCCACATAAAATACATAAATCACTTGCAGAAGCAGGTGCCGTCCAGTGTGGTTTCTGCACACCCGGTATGGTATTGGCAATATATTATCTTCTAAAGGAAGAAAAAAATCCTGATGAAGAAAAAATAAAAGAATATCTTGATGGTAATATTTGTAGATGTACAGGTTATGAGAAGATAATTAATGCGGTAAAGATGATTATAGGTGATAAATATGGATAAATTTATAAATGTTAAAAAATCTAAAAGAAAGATAGATGCAATAGGACTTGCATTAGGAATAGAGAAATTTACGGATGATTTTTCGTTTGCCGATATGATTTATTGTAAGTTTCTTTATTCTCCACATCCTTTCGCAGAAATAATAGATATAGACACATCAAAGGCTGAAAATATGGAAGGTGTGAGAATAATCTTAACTTATAAGAATACACCTGATAAACTTTATACAACAGCAGGACAGGGTTATCCCGAACCTTCACCTTATGACACTAAATTATTTGACAGGTATGTTAGATTTGTTGGAGATAAGGTTGCTCTTGTAGGTGCAGTATCTTTAAAGACAGCAGAAGAAGCTATAAATAAGATAAAAGTAGAATACAGGATATTAAAACCTGTCTTTGATGTAGAAGATGCAATAAAAGAAGATGCACCAAAGATTCATTCAGATGAATGTCATTATTTAATAGATGCAGGGTATGAACCGGATAAAAATATTTCTGCTTTCACAGAATTTAAATATGGAAATGCTGATAAAGGTATTAAAGAATCTGATTTTATCTTAAAAGAGAAATTCTATCTCCCGTATGTTAATCACTGCGCAATTGAGCCACACAGCGCAATCGCATATCTTGACGAGAAAGGAAGGATAGTGATAATCTCGTCAACACAGGTTCCTTTTCATGCAAGAAGGATAACATCTTTTCTGCTTGGGATTCCTATCAAGGATATAAGGGTTATAAAACCAAGGATTGGTGGTGGATTTGGTTCAAAACAGGAGGTTCTTCTTGAACCTTATGTTGCGCTTGTAACATATAGAACAGGTAAACCATCAAAAATTGTGTTAAGCAGGGAAGAAGTGTTCACATCAACAAGGACAAGACATTCTGCAATAATAAGGATGGAAACAGGTGTAAAGAAAGATGGATTTATAAATAGTTTGAAGATGGATGTCTTAATGAATGCAGGTGCATATGGTTCACATAGTCTAACTGTCCTTTCAAATGTTGGTTCAAAGGTTTTACCATTATTCAATAAGATTCCAAATATATCTTTTACGGGAAAATCAGTTTATACAAATCTTCCAGTTGGTGGTGCATACAGGGGTTATGGTGCAACACAGGGATACTTTGCATTCGGACAGATGATAGATATAATAACAAGGGAATTGAATCTTGACATAATTGAATACTATAAAAAATGGCACATAAAAGAAGGTGAAACATCACCAGTTTTTGAGAAACTCGGCGAAGGAAAGGAAGGTGTTGTTCAACACATAAATTCCTGTAAACTATCTGAATGTATTGATATAGGTGTTAGAGAAATAGATTGGTATAAGAAAAGAGGTAAAAGGATTAGGAATGGAGATAAGATAAAAGGTGTTGGAATGATATGTGCTATGCAGGGTTCGGGAATTCCACTTGTAGATATGGGCTCTGCAACGATGAAGATGAACGATGATGGTTCATTCAATCTTTTTGTTGGTGCAACTGATATAGGAACAGGCTCTGATACAATCCTTACACAGATTGCAGCAGAGGTATTAAAAATACCAAGTGAGATGATATATATTCTTTCTTCTGATACAGACCTAACACCATTTGATGTAGGTGCTTATGCTTCATCAACAACATATGTATCAGGTAATGCAGTGAAGAAGTGTGCAGAAAAGATAAAAGAACAGATATTGAAGGTTGGCTCGGAGATTTTAAAAGAAGATATTAAAAATTTAACATTGAATGATGGATATGTGATTGGTAAATCCGGTAAAAAAGTATCTTTTAGTGAAATTGCACTTTATTCATTTTATAAGAAAGACCAGTTCCAGATTTTTGCAGTATCATCAAATGTTGAAAGTGTTTCACCACCTCCTTTCATTGCACAATTTGCAGAAGTCGATGTTGATATAAAAACAGGTTATGTTAATGTTATTAAATTTGTCTCAGTTGTTGATTGCGGAACACCAATAAATCCTCTCTTAGCAGAAGGTCAGGTTGATGGTGCTGTTTTAAATGGAATATCATATGCTTTGACAGAAGGATACATATTTGATAGTAACGGGAGATTGCTGACTGATAATTTTAAGAAATACAAAATTTTTAATGCGAAGGATAAACCAGAGATAAAAACTATCATTGTAGAATCATATGAAGAAACTGGTCCCTTTGGTGCAAAATCTATCTCAGAGATAGGTATAAATGGTCCTGCACCTGCAATTGCAAATGCTATCTATGATGCTGCTGGTGTAAGGATTACAGAACTTCCTATTACATCCGAAAAGATATTGAAAAAATTAAAAGATGCTCATTAAAAATGGGCTTTTAGCCTTACCGGATAAAGAAGAATTCATTCAGTTGGATATAAGGGAAGAAAAGGGAAAGATTGTAGAAATAGGTAAGAATCTTAAAGGTAATGATATTATAGATATTAAAGGATTTCTTGTATTTCCTGGTGGAATAGATGCTCATGTCCATTTCAATGAACCTGGATTTGAAGAAAGGGAAGATTTTTTAACGGGTTCGAAGGCAGCGATAAGTTCAGGTATAACAACAATAATAGATATGCCCTGCACATCAATACCACCTGTTACTAATGTTGAAAACCTTATGTATAAATACGAGAGAATAAAAGGGAAATCTTATGTAGATTTTGGATTTTTTGGTGGTATATCTGGTGATTGCGAGGATTTAGAAAAGATCATGAGGGAATTGTCAAAATATGTTCTTGGTTTTAAGGTTTATTTTCTTTCAGGAATGGATACATTTAAGGAGATAAATCACTTTCAATTTGAAAATATCTTGAAGATTGCAAAGAAAATAAAAAAGCCTGTTTTACTGCATGCGGAAGACCCTTTATATGTTAGAAATGCAACAGAATATTACAAGAATAAAGGTGATTCACCAGTAAATTACTATTATTCAAGGCCTGAGATTGCAGAAGTTATAGCAGTTCAGAATGCTTGTAAAATCAATGAAAAGATAAATGCAGAATTACACATAGTCCATATATCAACCGCAGAATCAATTGATATAATTTTAAAATACAAAAATATAACCTGTGAGACAGCACCACATTATCTTGAGTTTTCCAGTGATGATTTAAAAAAATATGGTAATATATTAAAAACAGCACCTGTTGTAAAATCAGAAGAGAACAGAAAGAAAATGATTGATTATTTTATTAAGGGAAAGATTTCTTACATTGCGTCAGACCATGCACCATCTCCTGAATATCAGAAGATAGGTAAGAATATATGGGAAGCTTATTCTGGTATTCCTGGTATTGAGACAATCTATCTTTATACGCTATCTGAATTTCTTTTTAAAAATAGGATATGTTTAAAGAGATTTCTTGAGGTAACAAGTGAGAATCCTGCAAAGAAATTTAATATTTTCGGAAGAAAGGGTTCAATTGAGATAGGAAAGGATTGCGACCTTGTTATTGTTAATCCTGATGAATATACGATAGTAAAAGGTGAAAAATTTTATTCTAAAGGTAAACTCACACCATTTGATGGTAGGAGATTAAAAGGAAAGATAATAATGACAATATTAAGAGGTGAAATTGTATTCCAATCACCTGATAGATTTTATAAAGTAAAAGGCAAATTTTTAAATTCTTAATTTTTATCATTAAGAACCACAATCCTATCCTTTAAATATTTTTTTCTTATGATTGTCATTGCGAGTCGCATAGCGATATGGCAATCTCATCCATTTTTGTTTCTTTTAACCTCACAGATTACCACACATTGAATACAGAAATTAAGTAAGAAGACCCAATGTTCGTAATGACTTCAGTCATTTGTCATTCCGAAGGTTAGCAAACTTCTCTGATTCTCTCTCCTAACCTGTGGGAATCTCTTCTTTTCTTTGTAAGTTTAAATGTTTAATACTTACCCCAATTACAAATGTGAGAAATGAGAAGGCTGACCCCTTAATTTTAATTTGACAGAATAAAAAATTTACAATAGTATTTTAAAAGTTGGATATTAATAAATGGAGGATAAATGAAAAAAATAAGGATAATTTTTATAGTTATTGTTTTTTTTGTCATTGTTTTAACGTTTAGTCTTTACATATTAAACAGAAATAAGGAAAGAAAATTTTTAGGCTCCGGTATCATTGAATCCAAAGAGGTGATAATATCTTCCAAGATTTCAGGGAAAATTTTAAAATTCTTTGTGAAAGAAGGTGATTCTGTAAGTATAAATGATACACTTCTTGTGATTGAGCATAATGAAATTCTTTTACAACTTGATGAAGCAAAGGCAGGTTTGATTTTTGCGCAGAAAAACTTAGAAGAGATAAGATTAAAGAAAGAAAGTATAAAGAAAAATTACGAAAGGGCAAAAGCATTATATTCTACAGGTGATATGGCTGAAAAAGACTTTGAAGATATTGAGACACAATTAAAACTTATTTCGGTTCAGGAAGAGAAATTAATTGCACAGATAAAATCAGCCGAAGCAAAGTTAAATCTCTGTAAACTTAATATCTCAAATGCTTATATCTTAAGCCCAATATCAGGAAGGGTTTTGTCAAAGAATTATGAAGAAGGTGAAATTTTATTTGCAGGTTCAGAGGTTATAAAAATTGGAGATTTTAAAGATTTATGGGTTAAAATATTTCTCCCTTTAAAAGAACTGGATATAGTGTATTTGGGTATGAAGGTTGATGTTATTGTAGAACCCATTTTTGAAAAGAAATTTACTGGAGAAGTATTCTGGATATCAAATGAGGCGGAATTCACACCAAAGAATGTTCAGACAAGGAATGAGAGGTTAGGTCTTGTTTATGGGGTAAAGGTAAGAATAATAGACGCAAAAGATAATGTGTTTCCAGGAATGTCTGCTTCAATTTATCTCAGAAATGACATTAATAGAAGTAGATAATATTTCAAAAAGATTTGGTAGTTCATTCGCACTTAAAGATATTTCTTTGAGGATTGAAGAAAGACAGATTTTTGGGATTATTGGTCCAGATGGTGCAGGGAAGACAACATTTTTAAGAATTTTAGCGGGTATTTTACTTCCGGATAGTGGAAATATTAAGATGTTCGGTAAGAATGTTATTAAAGAAAAGGATGAAATAAAAAGGAAGATAGGCGTTGTTCCGCAGCAATTTACACTTTATCCAGACCTTTCTGTTTATGAAAATCTCAGGTTTTTTCAGAAGATATACGATGTTCCTGATATAGAATTTAGGGAAAGATCAAAAAATCTTCTCAAGATTACCGGTCTTGAAGATTTTAAAGACAGATTGGCTGGTAAACTTTCAGGAGGTATGCAGAAAAAACTTGCAATTATTACATCACTTTTACATTCACCATCAATACTCATACTTGATGAACCAACAACGGGTATAGACCCTGTATCAAGAAGGGAGATGTGGAATTTTTTCTACGAACTTTTAAGTAAAGGAACAACAATTGTTATTTCAACACCTTACCTTGAAGAGATTGAAAGATGCAAATTTATAGGTTTTCTTTATAAAGGGGAATTCATTTTTGTTGGGAACTTAGAAGAAATTTATAAAAATTTCCCATATATTGTTTTGGAATCTTCTGGTTATCCAAAAAAGCACAATGGAATTATCGATATTTATCCAAAGGGAGATAAATATTGTATAATATGTGATAAAGAATCAAAAAAAAATTTATTAAAAAACCTATTAAAAGACGGATTGTCAGTAAAGGAAATAAAACCAAGTATAGATGACGTTTTCTTTTATTATATTGGTGAGAAAATATGAAATGCATTGAAATAAAAAATCTGAAAAAAATATTTGGGGATTTCACAGCAGTAGATTCGATATCTTTTTCGGTTGAAGAAGGTGAAATATTTGGTCTTCTCGGTCCAAATGGGGCAGGTAAGACAACAACAATAAGAATGTTATGTGGTATTTTAAAACCAACTTCAGGAGAAGGATATGTTGCAGGGTTTGATATATCAAGAGAGAGTGAGAACATTAAAAGAAAAATAGGATATATGTCACAAAAGTTCTCACTTTACGATGATCTGACAATTTTGGAAACAATAGATTTTTATGCTGGTATATACGGTGTAAGAAAGGAAATTCTTGAACAAAGAAAAGAGATAAGTATAGAATTAGCAGGTTTAAAAGATAAGAAAAAAGAACTTGTGAGGAATCTTCCAACAGGTTTTAGACAGAGGCTTGCACTAGTTTGTGCATTAATCCATAATCCTCCTATTGTTTTTCTTGATGAACCAACATCCGGTGTTGACCCATTATCAAGGAGGAAAATCTGGGAACTTATATATCATATGAAGAATAAATATAAAACTACATTGTTAGTCACAACACATTATATGGAAGAGGCAGAATATTGTGAAAGGATTGCGTTTATACAGAATGGTAAAATAATACAGATGGGAACACCAGCAGAGATAAAGAATAAATTTACAAAATCAATGATTGTCTTAAAAGAGCAGGATTATGATAATGTCAAAGAAATACTTCAAGGAAGTGAATGTATAATTGATATGATACAATACAGTTATTCCACCCATGTATTTGTAAGGGAAGAATGTCTTGAAAAGATTTTAAGACTATTAAAAAACGAAAATATAAAGGTGGAAGAACCGGGGATTTCATTACCAACCCTGCAGGATGCTTTCCTTTTATCTATGAGAAAATGAAAATACTCATCATTTCGTGGAAGGAGATAATACACATATTCAGAGATATAAGGATACTTTATTTTTCTTTGATATGGCCAATCCTCCTTTTACTTCTTTTTGGATATGCTGTAAGAATGGATATTGAGAATGTTAATTTACTATTTGTTGATCTTGATCGTTCAAATATTTCGAGGGAGCTGTATTCAATCATAAAAAATACGGGATATTTTAAGATTCATTATGACCATAATTACGATCTAAATTTATTTGAGAAAGAGTTAAAAATCGGAAAATGGAAAGGGATTGTGATTGTTCCTTCTGGATTTGAAAAGAAAATTTTAAGGAGAGAAAAACCAGAAATAGATATATTCATAGATGGATGTGATTATAATACTGCAAATGTTATAAAGAATATTTTAAGTTCTTCTGTTTCTAAATTTATACTAAAAAAATCTGAATTGAAGATAGATATAATTGATACAAAAATAGAATTCTTATATAATAAATCAATGAGATCCCAGAACTTTATTGTTCCTGGCTTGATTGCGATAATAATAATGGTTTTATGCACACTTATTACATCAACAACTATTGCTTCAGAATGGGAGAAAGGAACAATGGAACAATTGATGTATACACCATTAAAATCGTATGAACTTATTCTTGGAAAGTTGTTTCCGTATCTTATATTAGGTCTTTTTCAGGTTACAACTGTCCTTATTACCGGTATAATTATTTTCAAGGTTGAGTTTGCAGGGAATATATTTCTTTTCTATTTTGCTTCATTACTATATATAATTGGTGCTTTAGGCATTGGCCTATTTATATCACTTCAATATAGAAGTCAACAGATTTCAACAATGATAGCATTCCTCACATCCATTCTACCTTCTTTTCTTCTTTCGGGATTTATCTTCCCCATTAAAAGTATGCCTACGATTATTAGATTTATAACATATTTTATACCTGCAAGGTATTATTTAAAAATAATCAGGGCTATTTTCCTTAAGGGTTCTGGTTTTTATGATTTATATATTGAGTTTATCGCATTGATAATATACTCTTTATTTTTTGTAGTATTGAGTATAACAAGATTTAAAAAGTTTATGATATGAACAATATACTGTGTATTTTCAGAAAGGAATTGATATTAACTTTTAGGGATAAAAGAATGAGATTTATAATATTTGTAGCCCCCGTAATTCAATTGATAATATTCGGATATGTTGTGACCACAGAAGTAAAGAACATAAAAGTGATTTTAAATGATTATGATAAGAGTCATATAAGTAGGGAATTTGCCAATTCATTATTATCATCCAAATATTTTATACTTTCAAAAAGTAATAAAAATAACCTGAAAAAAGGTAATACAGATGTTATAATTACAATAAGGGAAGGATTTTCTGAAAAAATAGGGAAGGGTTTATCATCAGAATTATTAATATCAATCGATGGGACTGATGCAAACTCTGCAAATATAATAAGAGGATACCTTGAAGAAATAATAAACGATTTTTCTATTTCGCTCTTAAAAGAAAAAAGCAAAATTCCAAAAGGTCTTAATTTTATAGATACAAGAATAATATTATTATACAATTCACAATTGAAAAGTTCGTATTTTATGATTCCTGGGATTATTGTTTTAATATTGCTTATTATAACTTCTTTATTGACGGCATTATCAATAACAAAAGAAAAAGAGATAGGCACAATTGAACAACTGATAGTATCGCCTATTAAAAGATGGGAGTTTATTCTTGGAAAGACAATACCATATGTATTCATAGGTTTTATAGAGGTTGTTATTATCCTAATTGTAGCAAGAATTCTCTTTGAGCTCCCGGTAAGAGGGAACATTTTCCTCCTTATATTTTCACTTTTAATATTTCTTTTTACAACACTTGGACTTGGTTTATTTGGTGCATCTGTTTCAAAAACACAGACAGAGGCAATATTAACTATCTTTCCTATAATTATGCCTGCATTACTTCTTTCTGGTTTTTTCTTTCCTGTTTCCAGTATCCCGATTGCTTTAAGATGGATAGCATATATAAATCCTTTAACATACGCATTGACTATTGTCAGAAAAATCCTTATAAAAGGTTGTAGTTTTATGGAAATATATAATGAGATATTAATCCTCATTTTTTTCGGTATTATCTTTATTGTTTTCAGTTCTTTAAAATTTCGTAAGACAATTGAATAAAAAATATAAGATATAGTTTTCTTTGTAATTCTATTATCTTTAATAATTTTTAAAACAAATATTACCACACATTGAATACAGAAATTAAGTAAGAAGACCCAATGTTCGTAATGACTTCAGTCATTTGTCATTCCGAAGGTTAGCAAACTTCTTTGATTCTCTCTACTAACCTGTGGGAATCTCTTCTTTTTTTTGTAAGGTTAAAGGTTTAATACTTACCCCAATTACAAATGTGAGAAATGAGAAGGCTGACCCCTTAATTTTCTATTAATTTCGGGAAGATCAGGGACATGGTGGTACAATTTATTATAATTAACATTTAAGTTTTGTCTAAAAATTTTATCATAAATCTCATCAATTATTATAGGTGGTATATATGCTAACACACAAGGTAGGTTAT
>CBFGJG010000035.1:0-21815 GCA_965649055.1 Caldifarciminota bacterium | reverse complement strand
AAAAGAAAATCCTATGAATCTAAAATTAGAATTGGCTTATAAAATTGTTTCAATGTATCATTCAATAGAAAAAGCAGAATATGCAAAAGAAAACTTTTTAAAGGTTTTTTCAAAAAGAGAAACCCCGGACAGGATGAACGAAGTGAGATTAAAAAGAGGAGAAAAGATCTGGATTGTTAAACTTCTATTAAATTCTGGTGTTTCTAACTCTTCAAGTGAGATAAGAAGGGTTATTAACCAAGGTGGTCTTAAAATAAATAATGAGAAAATAACAGATGTAAATATGGAAATTAATGTGGATCAAGAGATGATAATTAAATTTGGTAAAAGGACTTTTATAAAGGTGATACCGGAATGAAAAGAATATTAATAACAGGTGGAGCAGGATTTATCGGTTCAAATCTCGCAAGAAGACTGCACAGCCTTGGAAATTATGTGATAGTAGTTGATAATTTTGTAACTGGTTCAATGAATAATATTAAGGAATTAATTTCGCAAAAAAATTTTAATCTTTTTGAACACGATATAAATGTTACATTTGATTTTGGCGGTGTAGACGAAATTTACCATCTTGCTTCTATTGCAAGTGTTTATCATTATTTAAGAAGGCCCTTGGAAACATTAAAGGTTGGAAGTATAGGAACATTGAATGTTCTTGAGTATGCAAGAAGATATAAGGCAAAGGTTCTCTTTACTTCCACATCAGAAGTATATGGTGACCCTGAAGTGCACCCACAGGAAGAAAATTATAGGGGAAATGTAAATCCTATTGGACCGAGAAGTTGCTATGACGAATCCAAAAGATTTAGCGAAGCACTTGTTATGGCATATCATAGAGTTTATAAACTCGATACAAGAATTGCAAGAATTTTTAATACATATGGGCCTTATATGGATGTGAATGATGGAAGGGTTTTCCCGAATCTAATATCGCAAGCTCTGAAAAATCAACCACTCACAATTTATGGTAATGGATTACAAACAAGAAGCTATTGTTATGTGGATGATACTGTTGAAGCTTTAATAAAACTTATGGAATCGGATTTCCATCTTCCTGTAAATATTGGAAACCCTGAAGAATTCACTATTCTCGAAACTGCCAATATTCTTTGTGAATTACTGAATATCGAGAAAAAATTTGTTTTTCTGCCATTGCCTGAAGATGACCCTTTAAGAAGAAGGCCTGATATTACAAGGGCAAAGGAGATATTAAAATGGGAACCAAAAACAACATTGAGAGACGGATTAAAGAAGACAATAGAATGGTTCAAAAAATTAGTATAATAATCCCTGCTTTTAATGAAGAAGGTAATATACAGCCTTTATTGAAGAGAATTTATGAGCTTGTATCAACTTCCAATAAAAAATTCGAAGTTATATTGGTGGACGATGGTTCAACAGATAAAACATTCAAGATAGCTTTAAATCTTAAGAAAAAATACAAATTCCTTAAAGTTATCAAGCATAGAGTAAATCTTGGGAAGACGGACGCAATATTGACTGGATTTGAAAATTCTACAGGAGATGCAATTTGTATACTTGATGCCGATCTCCAATACGACCCGCTTGAAATACCTTTTCTTATAAAAAAACTTGAAGAGGGATATGATATTGTAACAGGATTAAAGAAAGGAAAATATGAAAAAAAATTCGTTTCAACAGTGTACAATTTACTTTCTCGATTATTATTTCATATACACATACATGATCAGAATTCAATAAAGTTAATGAGAAGAGAAATTCTTGAAGAAATAAACCTGAGAAAAGATTGGCATAGATACATTGTCGCACTTGCCGTTGAAAAAGGTTTTAAAGATGCAGAAGTGGAGGTAACACTTTACCCAAGGTATAGTGGAAAACCGAAATACTCCGGGAAAGGTAGAATCTTCATAGGATTTCTCGATCTACTCTCTGTAAAATTTCAAATTTCATTTATGAAAAAACCATTATTGCTTTTTGGAAATGCAGGAATAATTAGCATATTGCTTGGAATATTTGTGGGTATTTACGATATAATACTGAGGTTCTTTTTCCATAGAGGTTGGAGACCTTTACTTTACCTTACAATTTTACTTGTCATTTCAGGTCTGGTTCTGTTTGCAATAGGTTTTCTTGCCGAAATTATTTCAAGGATTGAAGAAAGAATAGAAAGAATAGAGAAGGGGTTAAAGAGTTGAAATCTTTAAGGGAAGCAATAAAGAAAACTAAAGAAAATATTTTTGGTAAAATAGTTAATCTTTTAAGAAGAAAAGACCCTGAAGCACTGAAAGAGATTGAATACATTCTTATTTCAGGGGATGTGGGAATTGAAACAACTAATGAAATCCTTAATGAACTGAAAAAAACAAATCCTGAAAATTATATTAATAGACTTAAGGAAATCTTAATAAATATAGTTAATGTTAAACTGGAAGAAAAAGATTATCAGAAGCCTGTTACATATCTTTTCGTTGGAGTAAATGGAGTAGGGAAGACAACATCTATAGGAAAGATTGGTTATTATCTTTCAAAAAAAGGTAAAAAGGTCCTTTTCGCTGCATGTGATACTTTTAGAACAGGTGCTCAGGAACAGTTGAAAATCTGGGCAGAAAGGTCGGGTGGTGATATAATTTCTTCAAACTATGGTTCAGATCCATCGGCAGTTGCTTTCGATGCTTTTGATGCTGCAGTTGCAAGAAGTATTGACTGTCTTTTAATTGATACAGCTGGAAGACTTCATACAAAGGTGAATTTACTTGAAGAGATGAAGAAGATAAAAAGAACATTGAACAAGAAAAGGAGCGATATTCCACAGGAAATCTTTATTGTTATTGATGGAACAACAGGACAAAACGCATTGAACCAGATAGAGATGTTTCATAAAAGTATCGAGATTACAGGGATTGTTTTATCAAAGATGGATGGAACTGCAAAAGGTGGAATAATTATACCAATTATAAAAAAATTTAATATACCTGTTGTTTTTGTGGGAATTGGGGAAGGAATAGACGATATCGTAGAATTTAATCCGGAAGAGTTTATTGATGAATTACTATCCTAAAGTAAATCTTCATATACATTCAAAATTTTCATTTGATTCTGAACTTGACCCTGAATTCATAGTTGAAAATTCCCTTCTCAGGAATTATAATGTAATTTCAATAACTGACCATCTTGATTTTAATCCCAAAGACCCTGCTTATGGTCATTACAAGTATGAAGATGCTGAAAATTTGAATGAAATGTTAAATATTAAATATAATAATATAAAAATTATTTTCGGTGTTGAGGTAGGTTATGAAAAAGTCAGAGAAAATGAAATAAAGGAATACCTTAATAATAAAAGATTTGAAATTAAAATAGGTTCAATACATTGTATGAATGATACTATAATTTCGGATTGGATGAAAAGTTTTGCAGATGATGAGATTGAATATGCTGCCGGGATTTATTACGAAGAACTTAATAATCTCGTTTTATCAGGGATTTTTAATATAATTGGTCATTTTGATTATTATAAGAAATACGCAACAAACATAGAGATAGCAAAGCATGTATGGAAAAAATTTCACTTAAAGATTGAAAAGATATTTCGTGAAGCAGTTGAAAGGAACATCATTCCTGAAATAAACACATCTGGATTAAGACAGCAAACCGGAGAACCTTATCCGTCTGAAGAACTTCTTGAGATATATAAAGACGTTGGCGGAATATATATTTCAATAGGTAGTGATGCTCATAAAAAGGAACATCTCGATTATGGTATTGTTGAGGCTGAGACAACTATAAAAAAATTCGGTTTCAAAGTTCTGGAGTTTTAAATGTTTTTTTTCATATTTATTTCTTTTTGTGCTAAAAAACAGATGATTATAAATGATATACCCAATTTTAATATAAAAGAAATGATAGATAATCTTGAAAGTGGTTTTTCTTTTGAATGGGAAATGAAAAATAAAATTATGACTTTTAAGTCAAAAGGTAATTACATTGGTGGTGGAAAATATCAGATGGAAGGGGAAATTGTTATTGATGGGAAGAAAGAGAAATTACAAGATTTTAATCCCTATGAGATGATAAGGGTAGTATCTGGAGAAAACGATTTTAAATTTAAAGAGTATAAGAATGGTTTTTATATTTTTAATTTTACTGCAAATCTTTTCTTCTTAAATCCAAACGCAGGAATTGGTAAGGGTGAGATCTTTATTAAAGATTCTACGATAAGAAATATAATATGTTCCGGGGATAACGCTTTTTTCAGGATAATTATATCAAAAGATAGATCTCCAACTGCAAAATTTTACATTGATTATGAAGGCGAGATAGATAATTTAATCAAGAGATTGATTACTTTTGGCGAAAGAGATATTTCCATAGAAGGGAATATTTTAAAATTTAAAGAGGTAAGAGATATTGATGAAAGAATTTTTAATAAAGGTAAGGTTGAATTTTTTCTTTTAAAAAACGATTATAATGGTAAAATAAAAGACCCGATTGATACACTTTTTGCATATAGTATTTTATCACCAATTAATATAGTTTATAAACAAGTAGATAAATTATATGATCAAAAAGGAAGACCATCAATTACAATCTCGATTGAAGATAATGTTGAAGGATATATTGGCTTTTTTGTGGATAATGTTTTTGTCTCCTGTGGGATTGGTAAAAAATATATATTTTTCCCCTTTAAAGATGAAATAGAAAGAGACCTGTATTATTCGATAATAGTTTCGGGTGAGTTAAATGGTAAAGTAAAAAATTATAGGAGGTTAAAATGATTGATAAAAAGTTACTTGATATCATTGCCTGTCCGAAATGCAAAGGAGACTTTATATATGATGAGGATAAAGATAGATTAATATGTAAAAATTGTAAGCTTGCATTTCCTATTAAGGAAGGTATTCCAATACTGATTATCGAAGAGGCTGAAAAGTTATGATTTTTATTTTTTTAGCTTCTTTGAAAATTATTTGTGATACTGATGATTCTCTTGTATTTTCTTATTCACCTGAATATTCAATATATGCTGAGGGTGATTCTTTAAGTATAGAACTTAAGGATGGGAATATTTTTACTGATATTGGGGAACCATCTTTACCTTTTATCAAATTCAATATACTTGTCTCAGAAAATGGCGCTATAATGAAGTATCATGTAAAAAACAAAGAATATGTAAAAGGTATATTGAAATCAAACATTGATATTTTGGCTGAACGCGAAAAAAAAGATTATAAACCTGTAATTGTTGAACCTGCAAAGATAGCGATTTATGGCAATAAAGTAAAAACCGCAGAAGTTTATCTTTTTCCTTTTTCTTTCGAAGGTGAAAAAATAGAAATAAGAAAAGAGATAATTGTTAGAATTTATTTTAAAGGTAAATGGTATAAACCTAATTATAATATTTTTGTTAATTTTTTGAACAAACCAAAGGGTGAAAGATATTTTATAAGACAAAGAATCGCAAAGGATGATGGTATATGGATAAAAATGAAGATAATAAAAGATGGTATTTACAAAATAGATAGGAAATTTTTACAAGATAATGGAATTAATCCTGATTTAGTAGCACCTGAGAATGTTGAGATTAGAACAGGATATAGAAATATTTTTAAATTTAAAAATTCTTTCTTTGATTCTCTCGATACATTACCCTTTAAAGTCCCTGCTATTTATAATGTTTTTAATGAAAACGGGAAATTTGACGAAGGTGAATATGTTATTTTTTTCGCCAGGTCACTTAATGGTTTTGAAAGAAATTATCTCGAACGTTTTTCAGATCCTTATCCAGTTCCAGGAACAGACATAAATTGGTGGTATTATTATAATCCTTATACTGATACAAATGTTTACTGGATAAAAACTAATGGGAGTAGGTTTGAGATGGAAGAAAAAATAATAAATCAGGGGCAGAATACAGAAAAATTTTTGCATACAGTCCATTTTGAGAAAGACATCGATAATCCTTCACGTTCCGGTCTTACATGGATATGGAGTTCAATTACTGTCCCTTCTGATGTAAATTATTTCTCTTATAGTTTCAATATAGATGATGCAATTGATTCTTTCTGCATTGTAAAAATGGGAATATATTGTGGTATTTCTACAACTCAGCATTACTCAATACTTTATCTTAATGGTGAAGCTGTTAACGATACTTTTTTTACACCAAGATTTTTTTATAGAGAGAGAATGACAATTGTAGACACTTTCTATAATTTAAAAAATGGTAATAATAATTTAAAATTTGAAATATTGAATTCAAAGGCAATTATATATATTGATTATATTGAAATAACTTATTGGAAAAATATTAATTCTGTAAATAATAATTTTGTTAATTTTTCTGATTCCCTAAATAGACTTTTCTCCACAAACAAGAAATATATTCTTGGTATAGACGATTACTATAAACCGGTCAATTTAAAAAAGTCAGGAAACTTTTTCGGATATGATGGAAAGAATTTATTCATAACAGATACTTTATTATATCCGATAGAAGCCAAAATTTCAAGTGTTTCAAGTTTGTGGAACAGCGGTGCAGACTGGATATGCATAACTTCCCAAATCTTTAAAGAAGAAGCCTCAATTCTTGCAGAATATAGGAGAAAAAAGCTTAATGGTTTCGAAAATCCACAGGTAAAAGTAATAACAGTTGATGAAATTTACGATAATTTTTCATTTGGTGTCAGGGATCCCGGTGCTATAAAGAGATTTCTTTTGCATACTTCAACATCATGGTCCCCTTCACCATCTTTTGTTCTTCTTTTTGGTAAAGGAACTTACGACTACAAAAACTTAAAATCCCTGTCTTCTCCACAGAATTTTGTCCCTATTCATACTTACGGACCTGATATAGACCTGTCTTCAATACTGGCTTCAAATCCAACAGTTGATGTATGGTTTGTTGATTACGACGGAAATACAAAGCCAGATATTCCAATTGGTCGGGTAACTTTGACAACTAAGGTTGAAGCAAAACAATGGGTAGATAAACTGATTGATTTTGAATCTTCCGGTGGAGAATGGAGGAACAGAATTATTATACTCGCTGATGATGAAAGAGTTGGTGGAGGAGTTAGCGGAACTGAATTATTGTATCATACCGGATATTGCGAACAAATATATAATCTTTTGCCAAAATGGTTTGAGGTAAGTAAGATCTATACTATTTTGTATCCTTTAGAATATGGAATGAAACCATCTGCTACAAGAAAATTTATCGAAGAATTTAATAAAGGTTCTATTTTTGGTTATTACTTAGGACATGGGAATATATATCAGCTCGCACATGAAAAGGTTTTACTTATGGAGGACATTATAAAACTTAAGAACTGGAGAAAATGCCCGATGTTTTATTTTGGAACATGTAATGCTGGATTTTTCGAAAGACCTGATGAAAGGTCTATTGCCGATTACATTAATATATATCCCGATGGTGGGACTATTGTCTCAGTTGCATCAACGCGTGCCACATATGCAGGTGCTAATAGAGTTTTTGGAAGTAATTTGGTCAATAATCTTGTATTTAAAAGAACATTTGGCGAAGTTTACACTTCTGCAATGAATATTTATGGTGATACCGCATATATATTTTTTGGAGATCCGGCAACAGCTGTTTTTGAAGACACTTTTAATATTTTATTCGATACACCTGATACAATAATAGGTGGTAATCCATTCAATATAGTTCTTGAAGATAAATTTCCGAAAATTTATTTTTCATTAAGTCAGCCTGATACTTCAATTTCATATACTGTTTCAAACACTACGGTGAATTTTATTTTAGAAGGGAAAAAAATATTTAATGTTAATTATCAGAATAAAGATACGATTATGGCTATAATTCCATTTGATACTAAGGAAGGCTTTGGTAAAGCGAGATTGCATATTTATAATTTAGATAGTGAATTTCATAGTTATAAAAATATCTTTCTTAGGACTGGAATACCTTCTGAAAGTATTCCACCTGAAATAAGGATATTTTCGAGTAATAAAGAGTTAGAGGAAAATGACTATTTTGCAAATGGTTCTGAGATAAGGATCATTATAAATGATGAAAGCGGAATAGATATTAGAAGAAATGAAAATATAGTTCTATTCATAAATGATTATTCTAAACCAGTTTATCTCGGTGATAGGTTTAATAATTATTCAGGAACTTTTAAGTCAGGAGAAGTGATTCTCCCAATCAGAACAGAAAATACCGATACTTTCTTTATAGAAGTGTATTGTATTGATAACTGCGGTAACCTCGGGAAAAAGAAGCTTAATCTTATATTAAGAAACGACGAATATATCTGGGGGATATATAACTTTCCTAATCCTGCAAGTAATAAAACATATTTTACATTTTATCTTTTAAATGATACCGAAGTTGAAGTATCTGTCTATACAGTAACCGGAAAGAAAATCTGGACAAAGAAACAGAGGTGTTATACAGGTTTTAACAGGATAGAGTGGAAACTTATTGATGATTATGGAAGGGATTTGCCTAATGGAGTTTATTACTACTCAATACAAGTTGGTAGAAAAAAAATACTGAAAAAAATGTCAATAATAAGATGAAAAAAATAATTGGTGTTATAGGTGGTAGAGTTGTAGATGAGAAAATAAAAGAGAAAGCTTACAAAATTGGATTCGAAATTGCAAAAAGAGGGTATATATTATTGACTGGAGGTCTTGGTGGGGTTATGGAAGAGGCTTCAAGAGGCGCAAAGGATGCAGGGGGTCTTGTTATAGGTATATTACCAGGGATAAACAAAAATGAAGCAAATCCTTTTGTAGATATCCCTATTGTTACCGGGATTAATGAGATGAGAAATGTTATAATTGTAAGAACAGCGGATGTTTTGATTGCAATAAATGGTGGAACTGGAACAATGACAGAAATCGCCTTCGCAATTCATTTTGGTAAAAATGTTTTTGGTGTAGACTGCGATACAAAATTAGGTATAGAGAATTTTGAAGATCCTTTTAAAGCAGTTGAAAGAGCGATAGAATCTATTCGGTGATTTTTTTTATTTTATAATTGAACTCATCCCCCAAAAATATTTTTAATATTTTCTCAAACTTTCTTGGTATATCCGAGAGGTAAATATCAAATCCACCATTATTTTCTGATGTTGCATTATTTTCTAAAAGTAATCTTTTTAACATTATTGCAGCTTCATAACCTGGCTCAATAAATTTTGTTCCTTTTCCCAAATATTTTTTGATAGTATTTCTCATTAGAGTATAATGAGTGCATCCAAGAACGATAGTATTTATACCTTTATTTTTAAATTCTTTCAGGTATTCTTCTGTGGCAATTAAACCAATTTTATGATTAAACAAGCCTTCTTCAACTATTGGAACAAATAGGGGACAGGCCTTCTGATATATTTTTTTGTCTTCTCCTATATGTTTTTTAAAACTACCACTCTCGATAGTTGCAACAGTTCCTATTATTCCAATCTTTTTTTCTTTTATTTTTTTTATCGGTATAATAGAAGGTTCAATCATGTCAATTATTGGAATTTCAAAGAGGTTTCTAAGTTCTTCAATTGCATTTGATGAAACAGTAAAACATGCAGAAACAATAACTTTAACATTAAATTTTAATAGAAATTCAATATCTTCTTTAGCAAATTTTATGATTGTTTCTTTAGATTTATTTCCGTAAGGCAACCGGGCAGTATCTCCAAAATATACTATATGTTCATATGGTAATAATTTTTTGATTGCCTTTGCTACTGTAAGCCCGCCAATACCAGAATCAAAAATACCAATAGGATTATTTCTGACTTTCGTATCTATCAACATATTTTTTAATACCATTTGCTATACTTTTTGCCAATTTATCAAGGAAGTTTTTATCCTTTAATTTTTTTGCATCTTCCGGATTTGTTATAAATAAGGTTTCTATAAGAACTGCAGGCATATAATTCAAACGTAACACATAAAAATTTGCCTGCTGAACACCTCTATCTTTTGTTTTACATTCATTTACTATTGATTCCTGAATATATATAGCAAGTTGTTGTGATTCTTCAAGGAATTGGTTCTGTGCAAGGTCCCATAAAACATATTTCAGCCCTTTTTCTTCAATATTACCATTTTCAAACTGAATAGAGGAATTTTCAGTTGCTTCAACGGCCCTTGTCCAGTCTGTTTTTGCAACAGATAGGAAATAAACCTCGGTTCCATTCATATCTATTTTTTTCTTGTTCCCAACAGCATTACAATGAATACTTACAAATAGGTCTGCTTTCATATTATCTGCTATCTGTGTTCTTTCTTTTAAACTTAAGAATACATCTTCTGTTCTTGTAAGTGTAATGTTAAATCCCATTTTTTTAAGTTCATTAGCAACCCTTTTTGCAATATCAAGGACAACATCTTTCTCGTATAGACCATTTCCTGTTCCACCTAAATCATGGCCACCATGACCTGGATCAATAACTATATTCTTAATTTCTCTCTTTTTATAGTTTCTAACAGAAATTTTAAGCTCATTACCTGTTCTTTTTATATTAACATCTTTATTTTCTTGAATCTTTATTTTTATTTCGAGTATTCCTTCCTTTACATTTCTTTCTATTTTGTTTACAAAACCACCTGAAGTCACATTAAATATAGAAGGGTCATAATAAGGCTCAAAAAAAGTTATAGTCCATAATGTATCTTTTCCTTTGTAAAGAACTTCTAAAGAACGAGAAATTTCAAATATTATCGTTGTTTCATCCTGAGAAACACCTAATCTGAAATTTTTTATATTGTATTCTCTTTCTTCCTGGAGGAGTTCGTTTTGAATTTTAAATCTTGTATCTACAAGAGATGAAAAAACTTTTATAAATTCACTTTTTTCAATATAAAGATTGGATTCTGATTCAAAAGGAGAGTAAAAAAGTTGTATAAATTTATCATCTACTTTTATGAAAGGATTATCAGGTATTATAACAAGTGTTTTTTCTCTCTGAAAAGTATATGATTTTTTAACTTTGTCATATAGGTAAGGGATTCCTATATCACTCATTAAAGCGGTAAAATTTACATATTCTGATGTCTCAGTATTAATAACTTTTATATCGTATATTTTATTTTTATATGAAATTTGCAATGATAAAATGAGCAGAATCATTCTCTTTTTATCTCCATCTCAGCATCTTTCTTTTTTAATTCTTCTCTTTTTTCATACATCTTTTTTCCTCTTGCTATTGCTAATTCAATTTTTATAAGATTCCTTTCGTTAATATATACTGATATTGGTATCAATGTAAAACCTCTCAAAGTAATTTTTCCTATAATTTTTTTTATTTCACTCTTCTTTAATAACAATTTTCTCTTTCTTTTCCTATCAGTATGAAATGCTTCTTTTTCATACGGTGATATATCCATATTATATATAAATATCTCACCATTTTCAACACCTGCATAGGAATCCTGCAAACTTACCATTCCATTCTTAACTGATTTGACTTCATTACCATACAAAACAATTCCTGCTTCATATTTCTCAAATATTTCATAGTCCCTAAAAGCCTTTTTGTTTCTACAAATAATTTTCATTTTTTCATTGACACTTTTTATTTTTTTATTATACTAAAAAAACAATATGTCAAGGATTTTTTTGATTGTTTTATACATAATTGCCTTTAATGGTTGTAAGAAGGTATCAACGAAACCAACAATGGAATCTTATACATATTGGTTTAATAAATATAACTTCAAATCAGCAGAAGGGGATATAGTTGTTATTTCTTCAGAAAAAAGTGTATCAGCATCTTTTACCTATACATATGATAAAAATAAAAGAGAACTTACTGGTTCTTTGTTTGCACTTTTTGGTTTAAAGGTCGCAGATTTTATTATTACAGACAACGGAATAAAGGTATTTAATAGTAAAGGTGATTCAATAAGTATACAGAAAATAATTGCTCAAAACATAATTCCATCAGAAGTTTTTATAAATTTTGTGACATATCATTTTCCTTTTTTAATTAATAAAGATATCAAAAGGTTGTTAATTCCTGAAGGCGAATTATTGTCTTACAGCTATTATAATCTTCTTCTTCATAATGAAAAAAAATATCCAGTTAAATCGGTATATGTGAATAACGGACAGAATATTGAGGCTGTTTTTAGTAATTTCAAATCTATAAATGATAATTATAATCCATATAATGTAATTATAACATCCGGTTCTTATAAACTTGAAGTTAAATTTAAAAAAATACAATTTGAATGATTAATTTTATTTTTTGTATTATTATAGACATTTATAACAAGGATTTTGAAGTTGCTAAAAAAATATATCCTCAATTTGGAAAAGTAGTTGAGGGAAGAGGTTATATCCCATCTGTTGATTTTATAAAAGCTGAAGAATTATATAAGAAATACGATGACGGTAAAAATCCATTTATTCCTCTTTTTATCGGCGAGCTAAAAAGGATGAAAAAAGAACCTTATGAAAATTTTTACAATGAGTGTATTCTTCGTATAAAAACACTTCAAGAAGCAGTAATAGTGGATCTTATTTTTATAAATGGATTGAATTTTAAATGGAGTAGTCTGGTAAAAGATAAAATTCACGACATCTATGAGATAAAAAATGTTAAAGCTGACTATTATATTTCTCAAATTTACGAGAAAAAAGGATGGGAAGAAAGAAACATAGGTAACAATAAAACAAGTTTGTATCTTATTGCTTCTGCGATAGATGTAGCACCGATGAGGAGAGAACTTGCTTTGCAAGGTTTTAAATTAACATTGAATTCTAACAGAAGAGAATGTTTGGGTTATTTATTTAGATATATAAAATCATTCAAATACATAAATAACTCTGTTTATCTTATACATAATACTATTACATTTTTTATCATTCTTCTTTTACTTTTTATTATTTCCTTAATTATATATTCTTTTAAGAATGCTGTAGAATATTTAGGTAAGCTTTTTTCTATAAAGACAAAACTAAAAGAATTCTGGATAACTGGTATATGTTATTCAATGATAGTGTTCCTACCATGGAAGATATTTATTTCTATTTTTGTGCTTTTGTCGCTATTTTTCTTATCGAAAAGAGAAAGAATTATTGTTGGCATTATTTTATTGGCAACTGGTATACTTTGCGGTTTTAAAATTCCAATTGAGAAGTTTTTAAAAAACACTAACAATTTAAATATTTTAAATTCTTTTTATGACCCTGTTAACAATAGATTTGAAACTGAAAAAATTGATTTATACGATCAATGGTTGAAAGGAACAGCATTATTAAAAATTGAGGAATCTTATCTTGCAAGGGAGATATTTAAAGATATGCTTAAACATAGAGGATATAAAGAAAAAATATTAAACAATATAGGTGTCAGTTTTTATATTGAAGGTAAATATGATAGTGCTTTATATTACTTTCTTCAGGCTGAAAAAAACAAAATTCCGGAGATTGAATATATTTATTTCAACATTGCAAAAACATATGCAAAACTACTTGATTTTCCAAACTCATCTAAATATTTTTCTATGATCGATAAACTAAAAGGTTCAAAATTCGAGATTTATGATTTCTATCCTGATGAAAAATCAATATATGTATTCCTTTTTAGAAGTTTTAATATATTAAATTTCTATTCGGTATTCTTTATATTTGCCGGTTTCATTATTATTTTATTTTCTTATATTTTTAAAAAAGAAATTGTTCCTGTTCATTGTAGTTTGTGTAAGGGTGCAGCTGTTAATCTGAATAAAATAGAAGAAATTCCAGTATGTGAAAAATGTTTTGAAAAAATTTCATTTTCACAATCCAAAAGTTTAAGGAAAAGACTGATGAAATTAATAGAAAATAAGGGCAAAAGAAGAGAAAGAATTCTATATATTATTATGAATATCTTTTTGCCGGGTTCTGTCCACATAAACAAAAGATTTATTTTTGCTGGTTTTATTTTTCTTTTTATTTATAATCTTATACTCGTAAATTTATTAGGTAATCTTGTTTATATTTTGCCTGTTTCAAACTATTCAACACCTATACATGGATTTTTGGTAATGATAATTATATTGTCAATATTCTATTGTATATTAATTATTTCAACAGGTAGGATTGTAGATTATGGCTCTTAAGGGAAAGATTGAGGAATTTCCGGTCCCGGAGGTATTTCAATTTGTTGCCTTACATGAGGGTGATGGCGTTTTAACATTCAAAAATAAAAATGAAGAAATATCTTTTGGTTTTTTAAATGGAAAAGTTTCCGGAGCACTCTATGGAAAACAGGATATGTTTAAGCCACTCGAAGAATTCATAGTAAATTCAGGGAAAATGACATCTGAAGAATTAAAAAGATACAAATCTATGACAAAATCAGAAAATCGACCGATATACGAAGTCCTTCTAGAAGAAAATATAATTACAATGGATGAGATAAAATCGATAATCAAATTTAAAATACAGGAAATACTTGATGAAGTTTTGACCTGGAAAGAAGGGACTTATTCCTTTCAACCTAATCAACAGATTTATAAAGAGGGAAAGATAGAGGTTGCAATTGAACCTAATGCATTACTTATGGAAGGTGCAAGAAGGATTGATGAATGGCCAAGAATAAAAGAGGTTTTAAATGACCCTGATATTAAATTGTTCTCCACAGATAAAAAAAAGATTGATGTTGAAATTGGGAAGGAAGAAGAGGTTATCTTAAACATTCATTCGGATGGGATGAGGGTGAAAGATTATATTGAAAAAAGCGGTCTTGGAAAATTTAGAACTTATAATGCTCTTTTTAATCTTATAGAGCTTGGTCTTCTTACTAAGGAAGAAAAGCCTGAAAAGTTTGAAGAGGAAGAAATTGAAAGAAGGAAGATAAAGATAGATTACAAAAAAATAGGAAATTTTGTTGAAGTAACAATTTTTGTTATATTTATTATCTTTTTGACCTATTTTCTTTTTAAATTCAAATTAGGCAGTCTTATCACAAATTTCAAAAAATTATTTTCTTTATAGCTATTCATTTGGTCTTTCAATTAATGAATCAAGTTCTTCAATTAATTTTTTAGCCTTTGAGTTAATCTTTTTAGGCACATACACATTAACTTCAACAAGCAAATCTCCGATCCTTGTCCCCTCAATATTTCTGATACCTTCACCTTTAAATTTAAGGATACTTCCGGATTGCAAACCAGGCTGAATATTTATCCTTTTCTTCCCATTTAACGTTGGTATTTCAATTTCTCCACCAAGAGCAGCGATTTTAAAAGGTATAAACATTTTAACTTTTAAGTCTAATCCCTCTCTTTTAAATTTATCGTCAGGTTTTTCTTCGAATACAACTATAACATCACCCGGGATTCCGTTTCTTCTGCCTTGGTGTCCTTCACCTCTTAAAGTAATATAATTACCTGTTGTTACCCCTGAAGGTATTTTAATCTTTATCTTCTTTTCTTCTTTTATTCTTCCTTCACCATGGCACGTTCTACAGGGCTCTTTTACTATTTGTCCTTCACCTCTACAGGTTGGACAGGTTGTCCTTGATATGAATTCACCGAAGAAACTCCTTTGAGCCCTTCTTATTTCACCTTGACCTTTGCAATTAGGACATTCTTCAAGTCTACCACCGGTTCCATTGCACGTTTCACATTTGACAAATTTCTTTATCTTTATTTCCTTCTCCGTGCCTGTTGCAATCTCCTTAATAGATAATGGAATAACAACTTTTATATTACCGCCAGGTTCCCCTCTATGTTTTCTCCTTGTAGTCCTCTCACCAAATAAATCAAATATACTACCGCCAAAGAAATCACTAAAAATATCTTCAATATCACTGAAATGAGAAAAATCTTCCCATGTGAAATTACCACCTCTAAATTTACCGCTTACTCCATCATGACCATATTTATCATATAGTGCTCTTTTTTCAGGATCCATTAATACTTCGTATGCTTCTGATAATTCTTTAAATTTCTCTGTTGCCTCCTCTTTGTTGTCTGGGTTCATATCGGGATGATATTTTTTGGCAAGTCTCCTATATGCTGCTTTTATTTCATCTGGTGTTGCATTTCTTGAAACACCTAATATTTCATAATAATCTCTTTTTACTTTCTCGGTCACTCTTTCTTATTCTCCTCCTCATCTATGACTTCATAATCTGCTTTCACTTCTCCTTCGTTTTTTTCTTCTTTTCTTTCTTCCGTTTGGGTAGTTTGTGTTCCCTGATGCGTTGTCTGTGAAGCTTGTTTATATACCTCTTCAGCGATAGAATATGATGCTTTCTGTAACTCTTCCATTTTGTTTCTAATATTATATATATTATCTGTTTTCAGTGCTTCGTTGAGATTCTTAATAGCATTCTGTATCTTTTCTCTTTCAGAACTTGGAACCTTATCACCAAGTTCCTTTAACGACTTTTCAACTGAATATATGAGTGCATCTGCCTGGTTTTTTGTTTGTATAATCTCAAGTTTTCTCTTATCCTCTTCAGCATGTGCAGCAGCTTCCTGTTGCATTTTCTTAATCTCTTCTTCGGTAAGACCGCTTGATGCTTGAATATGTATCTTCTGTTCTTTCGCGGTAGCAAGGTCTTTTGCAGAGACATGGAGGATTCCATCAGCATCTATTTCAAAGGTCACTTCTATCTGTGGAACACCCCTCGGTGCAGGTGGTATACCAATAAGATCGAATCTTGCAAGTGTTCTATTGTCCTTTGCAAGAGGTCTTTCACCTTGTAATACATGGATTGTAACAGCAGGTTGATTATCTTCGGCAGTTGTGAATATCTGGCTTTTCTTTGTGGGAATTGTAGTATTTCTTTCAATTATTGTTGTCATAACTCCACCCAGTGTTTCTATACCAAGTGAAAGGGGTGTAACATCAAGTAGAAGGACATCTTTCACTTCTCCACCGAGAACTGCACCCTGAATTGCTGCACCAACTGCAACAACTTCATCAGGATTGACTCCTTTGTGTGGTTCTTTCTTGAAAATTTCTTTCACTTTTTCCTGAACCTTTGGCATCCTTGTCATTCCACCGACAAGAATAACCTCATCAATATCTTCAGGTCTTAATTTTGCATCTTCAAGGGCCTGTCTTACAGGTCCCTCAGTTCTTTTTATAAGGTCTTCTACGAGTAATTCAAGTTTCGCCCTCGTTAATTTTCTTTCAAGATGCTTTGGCCCTGTATGGTCAGCGGTGATAAATGGGAGACTTATTGTGGTCTCAAGCATGGTGGATAATTCAATCTTCGCTTTCTCAGCAGCTTCCCTCAGCCTTTGCAATGCAGATCTATCGTTTGAAAGATCAATACCTGTTTCCTGTTTGAATTCTTCAATAAGCCATTTAACAATTCTTTGGTCAAAGTCGTCACCACCAAGATGTGTATCTCCATTTGTTGAAAGAACTTCAAAAACACCCTCTCCTATTTCAAGAATGGATATATCAAATGTTCCTCCTCCAAGGTCATAAACTGCAATCTTTTCATTTTTCTTTTTATCAAGACCATAAGCGAGTGAAGCAGCTGTTGGTTCATTTATAATCCTTACAACCTCAAGCCCGGCTATTGTTCCTGCATCTTTTGTTGCCTGCCTTTGTGCGTCGTTGAAATATGCCGGAACAGTTATCACTGCCTTTTTTACTTCTCTACCAAGATAATCTTCTGCTGCTTTTTTAAGATACTGAAGTATCAATGCTGAAACCTCGGGTGGTGATATTATTGTGTTCCCAATTTTTACCCTTGCATCACCATGAGGTCCTTCAACAACATTATAAGTTACATACTTTTTTTCCTGTTCAACTTCATTGTATCTTCTTCCCATAAATCTTTTTATTGAATAAATAGTATTTTCAGGATTTATAATCATCTGTCTTTTTGCCTGAATACCAACTATCTTTTCACCTTCACGGAATGTGACTACTGACGGTGTAAGTCTTCCACCTTCAGCATTGGTTATTACAACAGGTTCACCTTTATCAACTATTGCTACAACTGAATTTGTTGTTCCAAGATCAATCCCTATTATCGGTTCTTTCATATTCCACCTCCTTTTTTATAATGTTCACAGAGACCTTTGCAGGTCTTAATATTTTATCTTTGAATTTATAACCTTTAACAAATTCTTCAACAACTATATTATTTGGTAAAGATGCGTCTTCTTTAACCTCAATTGCCTCATGAAACCTCGGGTCAAAATTCTGTCCTTTGCTTTCGAAAGATTCAACACCTTCGTTGAGTAAGAAATGTTGAAATTGTTTAAGTATCATCTCCACACCTTTTGAAATCTCATTATTTTCGTCTGAATAATCCTTGATAGCCTTTAAGGCTCTTTCAAAATTATCTATCAAAGGAAGAATCTGCAGAAAAAGATATTCTTTAGTAAGCAAAGCAATCTCTTCCTTTTCTTTCTTTGTTTTCTTTCTTAGATTATCATAGTCTGCAAGTGCATAGAGGTATCTATCTTTATAATCTTTTATTTCCTTTTTTAACTCTTCGTTCTCTTTAATTATCTTTTCTATTTTTTCTTTGATTGCCTCATGCACCTTTTCTTCAAGCATTGATGATGTAATCTCAGAGGCAATCTCGAATTTATCCTTCCTTTTATGCATTAAGTTTCACCTCCGTTTTTTATACTATAAAATATAAAAAAAATCAAATTTGTCAATATTTGATATATGTATTTTGTGTAATTTTTATTATAATTCTATCTTCCAAACTCTATAATAGGAAATGTTTCTGTGTCTATAACACCTTGTATATGACCTATTTTCCGGACTATAAATTGACCAAGGGTATGGAAATCAGGTGCTCTTAAAAGTGCGATTATGTCGAAAGAACCAGTTACTGCATCCGCCTGAACAACATATTCTTCTTTTTTAAGCTCTTCAAGAATTTTTTCTGCTTCACCGATATTTACTTTTATCCCTATATACGCATTTATTGCCATTTTTCCTCCTTTTATTGAACGGTTACCCTTATAACTTCTTCAGCTGTTGTTATTCCTTTAAGGACCTTATCAAGCCCGTCTTCTCTTAATGATTTCATTCCTTCTCCCTTTGCCTGTTCAAATATTTCATCTGATGTTTTATTCTCTACTATCATCCTTCTTATTTTTGGTGTTACCGGAAGAACCTCAAAAACACCTATTCTTCCCTTATAACCTGTATTGTTGCACTCAAGACATCCTTCACCTTTATAAAATGTATAATCCCCTTCCGGGAGGTTGAAAAACATCAGTTCATCTTCCCTCGGTTTGAAAGGTTTTTTACATTTGTTGCAAACCTTCCTGACCAACCTTTGTGCCTCAACAAGAATTAGTGAAGATGCAATAAGGTAGGGTGGGATACCCATATCAACAAGCCTTGCTATTGAAGAAGCAGTATCGTTTGTATGGAGTGTTGAAAGCACAAGATGTCCGGTCAATGCTGCCCTGATTGCAATCTCAGCTGTATCTTTATCCCTTATCTCTCCAACCATTATGATATCAGGGTCCTGTCTTAGGAATGCCCTTAAAGCAATTGAGAATGATAAACCAATTTCATCTTTTATTCCAACTTGATTGATCCCGTGAAGATCGTATTCCACAGGATCTTCTGCGGTCATAATATTCACCCCAGGCTTATTTAATCTGTTCAATGCAGAATATAATGTTACAGTTTTACCGCTACCGGTAGGTCCTGTTACAAGTATAATACCATTCGGTCTTTCAAGTGCATTAATAAAATCGTTGTAAGCTTTCCCAACAAGACCAAGGGATTCTATCTCTATACCTATTCCGCTTTTTTTTGCAATCCTTATAACAACTTTTTCTCCATGTGTTACTGGTAATGTTGATACCCTTAAGTCGACTTCTTCTTTTCCTACCTTCATATTTATATGACCATCTTGTGGAAGTCTTCTATTTGCGATATCAAGTTTTGAAAGTAGTTTTATCCTTGAAACTATTGCAGGGCCAAAAATGTATTGTGGTGACATTGCTTCATGAAGAACACCATCAATCCTGAATCTGACGCGAAGAACTTTCTTATAAGGTTCAATGTGTATATCAGAAGCATTTCTTTTTACAGCTTCTGCAATCATACTATCAACAAGTTTAACAACAGGTGCAGCTTCAATATCGGAAACAGAAATCTCTTCCTCTTTTTCCTCTTCAAGGACTTCAACCTTTTCCATCTCACTTAGGACTTCTGCAAGTTTTCCACCTACGCCATAGTATTTTTCTATTGCTTTTCTAATCATATTTTCAGAAGCAACATATGTCACTATATCAAATCCTGTAAGAAATTTTATATCTTCCACAACATATATATCAGAAGGGTTTGCCATTACAAGGTGTAAAGATTTACCATCCCTTTTAAAAGGAAAGACAAGCAGTTTTTCGGCGATATTCTGCGGAATAAGTTTCGTCACATTTTCGTCAACCTGGACATTATTGATATCAACAGCAGGAACACCGAATTGTTCACTCAAAACTTCTATCAATTTATTGTCAGTTATATAACCAAGATTTACAAGTATAGAACCTAATCTTCCACCTTCTTCTTTTTGTTTCTTAAGGGCATTTGCGATCTGCTCTTTTGAAACAAGGTTTTTTTCAAGTAATAATTCCCCAAGTTTTTTAGCCATTTATTTCCTCCATTTTATTGAGTGTCCAATCCTTGACCATCTTATCTTGTTAAAGAAATTGCTCAAAGGAACATTTCTAGACATAGACCAGTAAATAAAGATTGGAACACCTGAAATATTATCAATTGGTAGAGGACCCCAGAATCTTGAATCATCGGAGTTATCACGATTATCACCAAGAACAAAAACGCAATTTTCGGGAACAATAATAGGACCAAAATTATCACGAACATTTGCGGTTCTTTTGAAGTTTCTGTTTTCCCAAAAATATTGATACTCTTTATCAGAAATATTTTGTTTCATAATATCTCTTATGTGTGGATATACATTCCTGTCAATAAACTGTGTGTAATCTTCTTTCAATTCATTCCCATTAAGATAAACAACCTTATTTTTTATTTCAATCGTATCCCCAGGTAGCCCGATGAGTCTTTTTACAAAATTAGATTTTCCAAGAGGATATGTGAATACAACGATGTCAAATCTTTTAGGGTAAGAAAATCTTAAAAAATATTTATCTGTGAATGGTATCTTCATTCCATAAACAAACCTGTTCACTATGAGAAAATCTCCAATCTGAATTGTTTTCTCCATTGAACCGGTTGGAACATGATATGTCTGTATAAAAAAAGCCCTTATAAAAAGAACGAATAAAATTCCAACTATGTAGGATCTTAATTCATTCCAGAAATTTTTTTTCACAATTATATTTTAAAATTAAATTAAGAATATGTCAATAATAAATTTTTGAAATCTTAATATCTTCTCTTTCTTTCTCTTTTGTCTTTCCTTGGTGGTCTTGCTTCTTCTACTTTTAGATTCCTGCCTTCAAATGGTGTGTTATTCAGAGACTGCATTGCTTTCTCTGCATCTTCAATATTTGCCATTTCAACGAAACCAAAACCCTTTCCTTCAAAAAGGTTCACATTTTTAACTTCACCGAATTTTGAGAACAATTCTTCAAGTTGTTCTTTAGTTACAGCATAGTTGAGATTGCCAACATAAAGTTTACTACTTTGCATCTATCACTCCTTTTTGGTTATAATAGAAACATTACTTTTATTTCCAGAAATATTCTTTTTAGAGATAAAGAAAATTCATTTATCCCAGGTAAATTTTTAAAGTTAATGTTTCTAATTCTAATTTCATTATAAATATATTTTTTATAAAGTCAAGTTTTTTCTTGAATAATGTTTTTTTATTTATAAAATAAAAATATGTTTGAAAAAAAAATTAAAGAAAAAATTATTGAAT
>CBFGJG010000034.1:0-21831 GCA_965649055.1 Caldifarciminota bacterium | reverse complement strand
GTATATGATAAAACTTATAATCATAATTTATTTATAATAAAAAATAAAAATTTGTCAAGATCTAAACGATAAATTTATTGGAAAAGTTCATGCACATGGTGGAAAGTTTTAATAGTGAAGATAGGGGTAATGAAATTGCAAAAAATAATTTTTTAAGTTAGGAAAAAGATGGTTGACTATTATTATGGATAAAGGTCTTATAGGAAGACTGCAAAAGAATTTGAAGTGAATATAAAGAGGGTAGTTAAATGGGTAAAAAGACACAGGCTTAAAGGATCATCTGGACTTATGGATTTAAAGAGAAAGCCTTAGAGAATACCTGATAAATTAAATGAAGTAGAAGTCAAAGACATTGTGGCATTAAGTGGATTTTGAGCAATGAGATTAGAAGATAGATTCAAAAGAAGATTTCATAAATAAAGCAACCACATATCATCTGTATTTTAATTTTATGAGGAAGAATTTATACAAAGAATATTTAATATACAAAATTTAAATAATTACTATAATAAATTGTTCCATCATGTCCCTGATTTTCCCGGATGTTTCTATAATATAACCAGAGAAAATATATGAATATTTTTATTTTAAATTTAAAATTATATTACCCTGTCTTTTTTATTTCATCCAGGGTATTCTAAATGTTCTTTAACAAATATTGTTCTATAATAAAGAATATAAAATGCATTATCATTTATTGAACTACCTCTCTTTCCCTGTATATACTCTATTGCCTGGTCGAGAACCTGTCTCATCTGTCTGAACCTTCCTGCTTCATAATCCTTCTTAGCCCTTTCTAATAAGTTATTTAAATGATTCCTCACCTGAACCCTATTTATCCAACCTAATTCATAACACTTATTTACCCTATCTATGAGATGAGAGAAACCTTCAGATGTAACATAATAAGAATCATAATACCAATAACCAGGTGGATATGCACCAGGTCCTGCTATCTTATATACCTTACCAGGTCCATATGGGGTTAATGAATAATATTTTATACCATATACTTCTTCCCAGTTCTCAGGTGGTTCATCCGGAAATGTAGGAGGAGGTGCATCTCCCTCTATATATAAATCTGATACATCAGGAAGCAAGGAACCATAAACTTTATACCAGATTATGATAGAATCATTGGGAAAGATATCCTGTAAAGAATCAACGGTGGTGCAATAAAGGGCTCCAAAATGTCCTTTACCTTTAAGAAACCTAACTTTCCAGTGCGAATTATTAGACCCTTTCTCCGGTATATATACTGTATCCTCAGATTTCGGAAGTATAGCTTGTATAAGCCACAATTTTTGTTCACTTGTTGAGAGGTTTTTTACTGTATACTGATAAAAGAATGTATCTTGAATTACTTCAATGTTGATATCTATCTCTGTATCAAATTTGTTTCCAGGGATCACTATTGTTCCCGGTGGCAATTCACCCAATATCATTAAGATTATACTTATCATTTTACCTCCTAAAATGTTATATGGTAATGATTACCCCTATGAATGGCAAAATTACCACGATAATTTCTTACCAGGTCTTTCAATATCTGTCTATTCACCACTCCTACAACATTTCCATTTCCATCAGCAACATTAAATGATATATCAATATTCCTTCCAAGTCTGTGTGATGAATGAAGACTAGAAATTAAATCATCATTCCAGCGCCCATTTATATCAAATCCTCCTCCATTCGGTAATGATATATCATTTATACATAATCTCACATTGTCCATCTCTGTATAATAATCATATGCAACCCCTATTAAATTCCCTTCTATATTCTCATCTATCCAGTGATTGTTATCTGGTGTTTGACATTCAACATCACAAGAATCCCATGGTGTTGGTGGTCCATGATGTTCACATGTCCCTCCTATCTTTAACCAGTATATCCCATCAGGAAATAAAACAAGATTTGGAACACGAATTGTTAATTTTATCTTCCCTGTATCATTAGGATTTTCTATATTCATAACAGCATATATGCTATCTTCACCACCAAATTCAGATGCCCTGTAATTCGTCCTGAATTCACCATTATCATCAGTTATACCAGTTGTCCTCTCGAACATCCCTATTGGTCTATTCTCTGCATCAGGATTATCATCATGATTATGTCCACCACTACCTAATACCCTCTTACTGAATAACCTTATTGGAAAATCCTTTATAGCCCTTCCTCTCTTATTCTTTACACTAACTATAACCTCTGTCCTACTATTGTTAATAGGTATAACATCTCTATAATATGGTTGTATTTCATTCGGGTTTAATGTTATTGTTATCTTACCGCCACCAACATAAACCTTTACTGAATCTTCTTTCTCATTCCCAAATCTATCCTGTATCTTTGCAGTTATCCTGTATCCTTTCCCATATTCAAATCCAAAATCGTATATGAAGGAATACTCCTTTTCTTCTTCCATCTTCAATACCTTAAAATTATTTGAATATATTATATTCCCATTACTCATATCCTCTATCTTTATCTCAACATTCCCAAAACTATTCTCCCATACCTTAAATTTTATCTCATCTTCCCCAAATACACTATCTCCATCTGTTGGTGTTATTATATCTATCTCTGTAAAATTGTCAATAATCTGAAAATCACCCCTTGTTAAAAAATACTCAGAACCATTAAATGGCTTCCTTATCAATTCTGTATACCAATCCCCAGGATAAAAACCTGGAAATACAAATTTATTCACCTTGCTTAATTTTGGTCTTGGTCCCCATCCTCCTCTTATATCATTTACCTTATCATATGAACCATAGAAGTATTTTGTGCCATAATCTATATCAGAAGTATAATCACTCCTCCCTCCCCATGCCCATAATCCTCTACCATAATAACTATCATATAAAACAAATGTATACCAGCATCTCGCATATCTCTTATACTCTCCTGTTGGTTCACCAGTCTGCTCATTAAAATCAGGAAAATACACATCCCAGAATATAGTATCACCTACTTCTGAATTATATGCATCTATAAAATATTGAATAAAAAATGTATCTGTAACTTCTATCGCATTTGATGGCTCAAAATGTGGATTTGAGATATAAAATGCCTTACTATTACTCCATTCTTCTATTGTTTCTAAAAAAGGTTTTGTATATTTTTCTTTTATTATTATCTTCTCTTCTATCTGTGAAAACAGAAATAAGATAGAAATCATTTTTCACCCCCAAGAATTAAAATTTTTCCTTTCTTAACCTGCTTATTCCATTTTATCTGATAAAAATATATACCATTTCTTATTTCTCCAAGACTAATCACCTTCTCTCCTTTTATAATCTCTTTTAGTCTTCTAATCTTTCTACCTGTTATATCAAAAATATCTATTGATAATTCACCATCAAATTGAATTATCATCTTATCCATTTCTACTATTACATTAAGTTTATTTTCTCTTTTTTCCTTATTGTAAATCATCTCTATCATTTTGTTACCTATCAATTCATGATCCTTGTTTAATACCTGAAACTCTATTATATCCTCTCCTTCTTCTTTAAAAAAATATTCAAAAATGAAAAAATTCCCTTCATTTCTTATCTCATTTATAACCAATCTATCATAAATTGTTATCGGATTTAAATAAAATTCATTTACACCAGAAATCTCGTTCACAATTTCTATTTTTATTTCACCAGAAGGATCCATTAATTTATAACTTGAAAGACTTAATATAATTAAAAACATTTTAACCTCCGTTTTGAAAATTTTTTAGAACTTTAAAAATATATTTTCCCCTTTGCACCCACTTATGATGCAAAGGGTATCCTGAATAAATTTAAACCTCCTGAATAATCTGAATATCTTACAATGATTATTGCTTATCTTAAAAAGACAGTATTTAACGAGAGAGAGAAAGAGAGAGTTTAAATTTGTATATGATAAAACTTATAATCATAATTTATTTATAATAAAAAATAAAAATTTGTCAAGATCTAAACGATAAATTTAATGGAAAAGTTCATGCACATGGTGGAAAGTTTTGATAGTGAAGATAGGGGTTATGAACTTGCAAAAAATAATTTTTTAAGTTAAATAACTCTAAAATAAGAAGTGGGAGACGACTTATGAAGCGATAGCAAATTATATACAATAAGAATTTGATTTATTATTATGAATACAGGTCATATTGAAAAACAGCAAAGGAGTTCGGGAGTAATATAAAACCAGTGATTAAAGTTTTAGACAGAATTTAAATCTTTATTATAATAAATTGTTCCATCATGTCCCTGATCTTCCCGAAACTATTCCATCCGATAAAGATTCTTCCATTCTGAAAATCCAGATTTTTCAGTCCCATCGTATTTTTTTAAGCCCGTATAATCATTCGTATCAAGGTCACAGAGCCAGGGCCACATAACAAATTCTATTTCCATATCTTTTAGAAGTTCCGGTATTAAATGAATAAATAAAGATTCACCCTGCTCACCACCAAACTCAGGTCTTGACCACCAGGATATCTCTGAAAAACCTACAGGTTTATTAATATAATTGAGAATCTTTGAATAATAATCATTCGGTATATCTAAAGGTGAATTAATCGTGCTCACTGAATATGGATAACTTGTAAAAACAACTATATCTATTTTTGATGAATCAAAATGTCTTAAAAATTCAAGATCTGCTTCCCTGTTTTCACTCACTATTTCCCTTGCAAATGTGCAGAAGACCTTCGTATCGGGAGACAACTTTTTTATCGTATCATATATTTCATCATAAAGTGTGATCCAATTATAAAAACCATTATCACCATCATAACCATATTTCTCAAGCCATTTATTAACTTCATTACCAACAGATATGTATTTGGGTTTTATCTCTATCAGAACCTCAATGATAGCATCCTTGTAAGATTTCCTCCATTTTGTATTTGAAAGTGCAGGATTACTTATTTCAGGCGGAGAAATCAGAACAATACCTTTCCCATAAAAGTTAAAATGTATGAGCGGAGCCATATTATTTCCCCGTATCAATGTTTTAACAAAATAATCACCCCAGGAACCTGAAAGGTCTTCAGGCATTTTATAAAATGGTGAAGGTTTACCCCATACAGGAACAAGATGTGTAAATTTTGATACATATTTATAAATTGAATCAAAACTTACACCCTGATGTGGATTTGGAAGGATTCCAATAAGAAACCACCCGGAAGGTTTTGTTATTTTATCAATTGGCTCTATTGGAAGTTTTTCCCTATTACAGGATGCAAAAATAATACATAATAAAAATAAATAAAATTTTTTCATAAAAATCTCCTTTTAAATTAAAATAGTTTCTATTCCACAAATCCTGTTGAACCTTTCTATAATTTCAATATTGTCTTTATAGGTTAGAATATGATGGTTTCCGAATGTGTTATTTATAAACTTTCTTGCATCTTTAACCTTAATCTTTATCGTGTTTCTACAATGATTTTTCAAATCCTCGCAAGAGATTATTCTACTTTTTGTTCCATTTATTTTTTTTAATAATTTTTTTATTAAAACATATAGTCTCGCTGCTTTTTCAATATCGTCCTTTCCCGGCTCTATAATATTATACGAATTTTCTATCCGGATTCCAAATTCTTTACTGCTGATTTTTTCAATCACAACACCAAATTTTTTTGTTATTGAATCTAAATCCGGTTTTATCTTTTCCATACAGACCTTTGAATGCGGATAATCTGAATATCTATATCTTATATATTTTTTTTTGCGCCTTAATAGTGATTTGCTATCGACAATAATAGGTTTATTAAATTCAAAGTAATCTGAAAAATTCTTTTTTAAGATTTTTAATTTATTTGCTTTATTTAATTTTTTGGTTTCTTCTTTTGGAACAATTATTATTGGAAGAACCGATAATTTTTCTATCATAATAAAATATAGATAAAATTTTTAAAAATTCAATTTTTTTTTAAGAATTTAAGGCAGGAAATTTTATTGTTACTTCTGTTCCTTTACCTTTAGAACTTTTTATATCTATTTCACCATTATATTCATTCACAATCTGACATACCATTGTTAATCCAATTCCTGTTCCTTTCTCTCCTTTTGTGGTAAAAAATGGGTCTTTGCATTTTTCAAGGACCTCTTCAGACATCCCTGTTCCATTATCTGTTATTTTTAATATTATTTCCTGATTTACCTTCTTTGTTATTATATCAATATTTCCACCTTCAGAGAGTGCATCAATTGAGTTTAATAGAAGATTAAGTATCATCTCAACTATATCAGAGCCCATTCCTATTATTCTACAATCTTTTGTTGATTTCACATCTATTTTTATATGAACCCCTTCTTTTTCCAGTTTAGCCAATTTTACTTTTATCATCCTTATTGCTTCGTTTATTTTTTCATTTAAGTCTACTATCTCTTTGTGTTCAGGCCTTGAAATACCATTTGAGAATTTTTTCATCCTTTCTGCAATCTTTTGCCCTTCTTCTGCGGCAACCTTTATTAAATTAAGGTTTTCTTCAAAATCTGATATTTTTTTACCTTCCTTAAGATTTTTTAATGCCAAATCCACAAGCCCCATTATAGGTGTCAAAACATTGTTAAAATCATGGGCAATTCCACTTGCAAGTTGTCCGAGGACATACAATCTTTCCCTTTTTATTGCATCCTCCTCTGCTTTCTTCAATTTTTCAAGTGTATCTTCAAGTATCCCGTTTTTCTCCTGTAATTCTTTGGTTTTCAAATTCACCTGCCACTTTAAAATAGCACTTAAAAATAATACAAAAATCAGGATTATAAGGATCGAGTATATTATGTATTTTAAATATACCGGTATAACGATTAAAGGTTTTTCACTTAACCAATATTCCAAACTTTTATAATAGGCAGATTTTGGGTCATTTAACATCTTAGAGATATGCTTGTCTATTATTGCAAGGATATTTGCATTTTTTCCTTCATTTGTAGCAAAATGAAGATGGGTTGTCTTAAGAAATACAGTTGTTGGAATAAGCCCATTCTCTCTCTCTTTTAAGAACATATAGAATCTTGAGACAATTACGCCATCAGCAATACCTGATTTTACATATCTTATTGTGCTTGTATAATCACGTAATGGAATAATCTTAAATGAAATATTAAAATCTTTCTGGATTTGCAACGCAACTTCTTCCTGAACAGAACCTTCAAGAACAGTTATAACTTTACCATCCAGTGATTCTATAGATTCTATCTTAACATCCTTCCTTGAAAGGATCTGTAACCAAGATGCCAAAACAGATATTTTGTTAAAATCATATTCCTTTTCCCTTTCCTCTGAATAAGCAACATCAGGCATAATATCAATGCTATCTTTTTTTAATAATTCAAGACATTTATCCCAATCATTATAAATCCATTCAATCTTCCAGTTCTCGTGCTTTGCTATCTCATTTATTATATCAACAAATATACCACAGGGTTTCCCGTTTTTATCAAGACCTATCTTTGGAAGATTCTGATAAATTCCAACCCTGATTGTTTCAGGATATAAGTTTATAAAAGACAAAAAACACAAAAAGAATATGAATTTAAATAGATTATATTTAATCATATTATACCTTTTAAAATTATAATTAAAATGCAGAAAATGTCAATATTGTAATTTTAAACTTGACAAAATATGAAATATTTATATAATACTGACTGACTGGTTAGTCATTATGAAGAAAAATTTAATTGATATAAAGACAAAAATACTTAAAAGTGCAACAATGTTATTTGCAAAAAAGGGATTTTTTAATACTACTGTAGAAGAGATTGCGAAGAAAGCGAATGTGAGTAAAGGGACAGTTTATCTTTACTTCCCTGACAAAGAAACATTATACATTGAAGTGATAGATAGTTTTTTTGTTCAAGGGTTGAAACATCTTGATAGTGTCAAAAATCTTGAATTGAGCTCAGTTGAAAAATTGGATAAAATAATAACAGAATGGAACAGATTTCTATCGAAGAATAAATTTTGTTTTTCAATAGTATCTATTGAGAATATCAATTTTTCCAGAAGGATTTTTAAATTGATGAAAAAAAGAATTGAAGGTAGAATCATTCAGATGTTCTCGGAGATTGAAGAAATAATGAAGGAAGGAATAGATAGAAATGAAATAAAGGATGTGAACACAAAATTTGCAACTTTGTTCTTTATGGAAACTATCAGATTACCAATACTTCTTTCTATGATTTACAAAAATGAAAGGATTAAAACTGATGAAATTGCTGAACTTTTTTTAAATGGAATAAAAAGGAGGTAAGATGTTTGTTCTTATATTGTTCATACAAGCCAAAACAATACTCACGATTGACCGGGCGATCGAATATGGATTAAAAAATAACAAAACTATACAATCTTCCATAGAAAAGATAAAACAGAAAGAACTTGATGTTAAAATATCCTTTTCAAATTTTCTGCCATCGGTAGATATGCAGGGTTCATGGACACATCTTGATGAAGCACAAAAACTCACAATGCTTTCAACAAAAGATAGTCTTGTTCCAATACCTGTTTATGATATCTATGGTAATCCAATAGGTTATACACAGCCAATCTTTGTGCCTGTAAGTTTGGAGACGCTTGATATTGAAATGGGAAAACAGGATAATTATGTATTAAGGACAAGCGTAAAACAACCGATATTTACAGGTGGGAAAATATTAAATGCATATCTAATATCAAGATTAAATTATGAGATAGAAAAGGAAAATTATGAAAAACAGGTGAAGAACTTGAAAATACAGATAACACAGGTCTTCTATTCAATCATTTCAACAGAGAAAGCAATCGAACTTCTGAATGAATCATACAATCAGACTGAAAAACATCTAAAACAGGTTGAAAAACTATATTCAAATGGTTTTGCATCAAAACTTGACCTTCTTAATACAAGAACTGCACTATTGAATATGAAAACACAGCTTTTAAATGTTAAGAATGCTAATAATTCCTTGAGAAACACATTAAAATTATTGATTTCAATAGATGATGATAGTTTTGAACTTTTTGAAGATATGAAATATGAACCTTTCACTTTATCATTTGATGAAGTGTTAAAAAAATCTTATGAAAATTCGAACGATTTGAACATATTGAAAAAAACAAGGGAAATAATTGTTAAGACAAAGAATATCGAGCTTTCAAATTTTCTTCCTAATGTTTTTGCACTTTTCAACTATGATTATCAGAAACCGGAAAACCTCTCAAATACTGACTGGGGAACATCGTGGAATTTTACTATAGGAATGAGTGTAAATATATTTAGTGGTTTTTCAAAGATAAATAAAATAAAGTCAAAAAACTGCGATATAAAACAGATTGATTTAACTATTTACCAATATGAAGATTATCTCAAAAATGAGATAAAGAAATTGTTTGACGAAATTCAGAAAAATAAAGAGATAATTGAGTATCAAAAAGAAGTAATTTCAAATAGTGAAGAAGCACTGAAGATTGCCGAAGAAAGATACAACAATGGACAGATAACGAATCTTGAATACACTGATACTCAATTATTACTTTTACAGTCGAAGACAGAATATATAAAGACATTGACAAACTATATTATTTCAAAAAGAAATCTTGAAATCCTGATGGGAAAGGAGGAAATATGAAAAAACTGATTATTGGAATTATAATAATTTTAATTATCTTATCAGGCATAAGAATAGGTTTTATAATAATGGGCAAAAGAAATGTAAATTTAACAGTAAATGACAAAATAGTTGTAAAAACAGTGATTTTAAAAAAGGGAAATATTTATGAAAAATCAAAGTTCATAGGTGTGGTTAAAGGTGAAAATCAGGTTCAGGTATTCCCTGATGTTCCCGGAAAATTAATAAGTTATCTTGTAAAAGAAGGGGAATATGTAAAAAAAGGTGATGTGATTGCCTTGATAGACAGGTCTTTACCAGGGATGGAATATGAACCTCTAAAGGTAAAATCACCGATAGATGGTATTGTCCTGAGGCTCCCTATTGATATTGGAATGACTGTTGCACCCCAGATACCGGTTGCATATATAGGGAATACGAAAAGACTGGTAGTATCAATAAATGTTAGTGAAAAATTCTTTAATTCAATAAAGAAAGGTCAGAAAGCAATAATTATGACTGAAAATGGGGAAAAGAGTGGAATAGTTTCAAGGATTAGCCCGTTTTTGGACCCTCAAACAAGGTCAGCATATTGTGAGATATATATTGATAATCCATCTGGAGTTATAATAGGAAGTATTGTTGAAGTGTTTATAATAACCAAAGAAAAGAAAGACACGTATGTCCTTCCAGTAAATGCACTTATGGAAGATATTAAAACAGGTGAAAAATATGTTTTTATCGCAAAAGACACAATTGCAATTAAAAAAACAATAAAGGTAGGTATTATAACAGATGAACTTTTTGAAGTCCTTGATACAATACCAGAGATGACTCATATAGTGACGACCGGGAAGGAATATCTGAAAGACTCATCTTCAATAATCATTGTTCAATAAAAGGAGAAATATATGTGGAATCTTGCTATAAGAAGAGCAGTAACATTCACTATGATTTTTCTTGTTTTAATATTCTTTGGTATATGGTCATTATTAAGGATAAATCCTGATATACTTCCGAACATACAGATTCCAATTGCCGGTGTAATATGCAATTATTCCGGAACTTCCCCGGAAGATTTCGAAAACCTTATTGTTAAACCTATAGAAGGTGCATGTGCAACAGTATCAGGTATGAGTGAAATGAATTCAGTAATAATGGAAGGACAAAGTATAACACTTCTGCAATTCGAATGGGGTTATGACATGGATAAGGCTGCAATGGATATCAGAGAAAAAGTAGATTTAGTCAGGTCATTCCTTCCTCAGGATATGGATAAACCAATTGTTATAAAATTTGACCCAACAATGATGCCTGTAATGATGATATCATTCTCAGGGAATATAGACCTTAAAACCGCAAGAAAGATTGCGGAAGATTATATAAAACCATCTCTTGAAAAAATAGAAGGCGTTGCACAGGCAGTGATAGTTGGCGGGCTTAAGAGAGAGATACATATTAATCTTTCAAAAGAATTGCTCATTTCCTATGGTATCTCAATAAATGATGTTATTTCAAGTATTTCATTACAAAATCTAAATCTTCCAAGTGGTAAGATTGAAAAGGGCGATAAAGAAATTATAATAAGAACACTTGGTGAATTCAAATCACCGAAAGAAATTGAGAATGTAATTGTCGGATATAAAGGGAATGTTCCTGTTCAGATAAAAGATATCGGGGTTGTTGTTGATACCATTGAAGAAAAAACTTCACTTGCAAGGATAGATGGGAATGAAGGTGTATTGATTCAGATATTCAAAGAATCGGGTGCTGTGACAGTTGATGTATCAAAGAAAATATTAAAAGAGACAAAAAAAATGAAAAGAACTTTGCCTGAAGGGACTGAAATAAAGATTATATACGATATGGCTGAATTTATCAATCGTTCACTCTCAAGAATAAGAGGAAATATTTTACTTGGAGGATTACTCGCTGTGCTTGTTCTTTATTTCTTCCTCCAGAGCCTTGCACCAACATTGACGATTGCTATATCTATACCTATATCCATTATAATAACATTTGCTGCGATGGATTCACTCGGTATAACTTTTAATATGATGAGTATGGGTGGTCTTGCTCTATCTGTTGGTATGCTTGTTGATAATTCAATAGTGGTTCTCGAAAATATTTATAGAAGAAGAAAAGAAGAGAAAGAAGGAAAGGTGGACTCTGCAATAAATGGAACAAGGGAAGTTGCTATGGCTATTACAGCTTCAACATTGACAACTATCATGGTTTTTCTCCCTGTAATTTTGATTCCTGGTATGATAGGTATATTAACTAAGGATTTTGCATTAACCGTTATTGCAACACTATCAATCTCACTTTTTGTATCTCTAACATTGATACCGATGATATCAGCAAGATTTTTCAAAGATACAAAATTAAAAGGTGGATTAATTGAAAAAATACAGCAGAGAATACTTGATTTTATTGATAAAACTACAGAATCCTATAAAAACTCTTTGAGATGGTGTCTAAATCATAAAAGAATAGTGGTTTTTTCAACACTTGTTCTTTTTATTTTATCTTTACTCCTTATTAAACCATTTGGATTTATAGGGACTGAATTTATGTCCAAAACAGATGTAGGTTCTATAAGATTGAATGCAAATTTCCCAGTAGGAACAAATCTCTCATCAAGGGAAAAAGTAATTATTGAGATTGAAAAAATATTTAAAGAGAGAGTTCCTGAAGTTGATGTTATAGCCTGTATGACAGGAAATATAGAAGGTGGATTTATGTTCTCTGAAGGTGGTAACACGGCAACAATAATGGCCGGACTTGTTGATAAAAATAAAAGAAGATACTCGCAGTTTCAGATAGTTGAAAGGATAAGGCCCGAACTTAAAAGGATTCCCGGTGTTGATATAAAAGTGAGTGAACAGGAAATGAGCATACTTATGATGGGAACAATATCTTCAACTATAGAAATAAATATTTTTGGTAATGACCTGCAGGAGCTTGAAAAGATATCTGAATTGCTTAAAGAAAAAATAGAAAAGATTTCCGGTGTAAGGGATGTAAGTCTTTCAACGAGCGAAAAATCAAAAGAACTCGTTTTAAAGATATCAAGGGAAAAAGCACAGATTTACGGCCTTCCCGTTGCATTGATATCAACAACGGTCAACAATTACTTACAGGGAAAAAGAGCAACAATCTTTAGAGAAAAAGGAGAAGATTACTATGTAAAAGTTCGTCTTGATGAAAAAGATAAAAAAACAGAAAAAGATATAATGAATCTTCCAATAAAAACACCCTTTGGGAATATGATAACATTATCAGATGTAGCCAGATTTGAATATGATTACGGACCAACGACAATAACGAGGAAGAATCAGAAGAGATTTGTCACTGTATCCGCCTCATACTTTGGTAGAGACTTGGGAAGTATCGTTGCAGATATCAGAAAAGAATTAAAAAATCTTCCATTACAGGAAGGATATTATATTCAAATGGGTGGTGAAATAGAACAGAAAAATGAAGCATTTAAATGGCTCACATTTGCGGTTATAGGTGCTATATTCCTTGTTTATATGGTTATGTGTGCATTATACGAATCATTTATAGACCCATTTGTGATAATGTTTACAGTCCCACTGTGTTTTATAGGTGTTATCTGGATGCTATTTTTAACAGGAACAACAATAAATGTTATGTCTCTGATCGGTGTTGCCGTTCTTGGTGGGATTGCTGTGAACAATGGAATAGTTATGATAGATTACATAAATCAGCTTCGTGCAAAAAAATTGAAACTTGAAGAAGCTGTAATAACAGGAGCTTCAAGAAGATTAAGACCAATCCTTATGACATCACTCACCACTATAATTGGTATGATTCCTATGGCAATTGGGACAGGAGAAGGAGCATCTTTAAGGGCACCACTTGGAAGGGCTGTAATTGGTGGTCTTCTTTCTTCAACATTCCTTAGCCTTTTCTTCCTGCCCGTTTTATACACAATTTTTGAAAGTAGAATAAAAAAAGTAAAAAAACTAATTTAAATTAATATTTTTCTGAACTATATTCCATAATTCATTTAAATCAACGGGCTTCGGAAGAAAATATACATTCTCATTAGACACAAGCAAAACATCATCCTTCAGGTGTCTGTATGCACTGCAAATAATAACAGGTGTTTTATAACCCCTCTTTCTTATCTCACCAAGTAATTCTATCCCGTGCTTTCCGCTCATCTTTATATCAAGGATTATAAAACTATATGTGTTCTGACAGATTTTTTTTAAACCCTCATTACCATCTTCTGCTTCGTCCATCTCAACACCTTTTATCTTCAGAAATTCCCTGAAAAGATACCTTATATTTACTTCATCCTCTACTATAAGACCTTTCATAATTTACCTCCTCTTTTTTATTATTTGAATATGGCAAAGACACCCTGAATATTGTGCCCTCGCCAAGTTTTGTGTAAAATTTTATTTTTCCACCTTCTTCCTGAACAAGTTTATCAACTATACAGAGTCCTAAACCTGTTCCTTTCTTCTTTGTGGTAAAAAATGGTTCAAATATTCTATCCTTCACATCATCAGGTATTCCCGGTCCATTATCCTTAACATTTATATGGATTAAATCCTCTTCTTTTGTAACGAAAACATCTATTACAGGATTTTCATCGGATGCTTCAATACCATTTATAATAAGATTTATAAGTATTCTTCTTAGATTTTCCTTATCGGCAATTAAATTTATTTTTTCGTCTATACCTACCCTTATCTTTGCATCCTCGTATCTTTTGTCCTCTTTGATATTTATAATTACTTCTTTTACAAATGACAGGAGATTAAATTCCTCTTTTATTTGATTCTTCTTTTTTGAAAAACAGAGTAAATCCTCAATTATATTGTCTATCCTATTAACATTATCAAGTATAAGACCGGTATAATCACTCTGTTCTGTTTTTAGTTCTATTAACTGTGTCATTCCTTTTATAACATTCAAAGGATTTCTTATTTCATGTGCTATATAAAGCGCCATTTTACCTATATTTGCAAGATTTTTTGTTCTGTTTAAAAAATCGATATTCTCTTTTTCCCTTGTTATATCACTCACAATACCAACTGCTCCATCAAACTTTTCGTCTCCATTCTTTAAAGGATACCCTTTTACAAGAATAAACTTTCTATCTTTTGTCATAAATGTTGTTGATAATATCCTGTCATTTTCGGTCATAAATTTTAGATTTTTTATTAATGGAATGTCATATTCATTTTCTATAAGATTTTTATAATTCTCGTTCTCCAGTATCTTTTCTCCATTTTTGTCAATCACTACAATTCCTTCGTCAATTGAAGATACTATTTTTTTATAAAAGCTGGTAAGATTAGAGATTTTATCCTCTGTCTCTTCTTCCTTTTTCTTTATCTTATATTCCATTATCTCTTTCCATAATCCACTCACAATACCAGTAAGAAATATGAATACAATCTTTAATGAATAAGTAGTATCAAAGAATCTTCTAAAGATATCTGTTTCATTTATTCCTGTTAAATATACAAATATAAACATACTTGATATGGAAACCGGAATAGATGTTTTTACACCACCTGTAATAGATATAAGAAGAATGGTTATAAGATAAAAAAGGTAAAAATTCTGGTCCATTTCTCCTATAATCGTCAGGATAGTTGAAACAAATCCTAAATCGAACAAATAAATCAAAAAAAGAAATACTGGCTTTTCGATAAATTTCGTAAAAAATATTCGTAATATTATATTTGGTATCAAATATGCAAGAAATATTGAAACTATTAATAGAAAATTATATCTATCGATTGACTTGAAACATGAAATAAGAACAAGAACCATTATGAGTATCCACCTGAAAAGCAGAAAAAAATCTATTTCCCTGAAAACTGTTTGTCCCGGTCTTCTTTTTCCATATCCTTTATAATTTTCCATATCTCCTCCTTATTATTTTCTTCTACCTTTAATTCTATAAATCCCTCATTTGAATAAACCCTTAAAAGATAGCCTTCTAAATTTTCATCCCTTGAATCTTCATCAACAAACAATGAATCATAATTTATGGAATCAACTATTTCCTTATTTAATTTAACATCTTCCCTTTTTTCAGGTAATATGAATATCAATCTTGCTGTTCCGATAGCAACACTTTTTTCAATACCCAACAACATTAACATAACCAACATACCTATCACCTCCCTTCAAAAATATTTGATAAAATAAATGTTCCCAAAATTTTATATTGATAATCAATATGTTATGTAATATTCTCTGTAAAAATTTCTTTTCATCGTAAAAAAATATTGACACGCTTTTATTTTAGTTGTATTAATAGGTTATGAGGATTCTTGTAGTTGATGATGATGAGTTCATATTGAGTTTTCTTTCAAAAGCATTGGTTAGTTTAGGTCATTCCTGTGAAAAGGTGTCTTGTGGTAATGAAGCACTTGAGATTTTCAAAAGGGAAAATTTTGACCTTGTTTTCCTCGATATTAATCTTCCTGATATAGATGGTATAAGCCTTATTTCAAAATTTAAAATTATCAATGAAGAATCTGTAATAGTTATGGTAACCGGTATAAATGATATTGATTATATAAGGAATGCTATGAGACTTGGTGCATTTGATTATGTAATAAAACCTGTTAACCTTGAAGATATTGAAATCCTTTTAAGAAGGGTTCAAGACAGGATACTTTACATTAAATTAAAGAAAGAGTATCAGATACTTCTTGAAGAAAAAGTTAAAGAGACAACTGAAAAGTTAAAGAAACTTTTCGTTGATTCAATTTTTGCACTCGTTAAGACACTTGAGGCAAAGGATTCCTATCACAAAGAACATTCATTAAAGGTTCGAAATATCTCTGTTGAAATTGGAAAGATGTTAAATCTTAAAGATGAAGATATTTCTAATATTTCTGTTGCTGCATTATTACATGACATTGGCAAAATCGGAATTCCTGACAGGATACTTTTGAAAAATGGTGTTTTAACAAAAAATGAATTTTCTGTAATTAAAAAACATCCGGTTATCGGTAAAGAGATAACAGAGACATTTATTGAGAATAAAGATATAATATATGGTATTCTTCACCATCATGAACACTGGAATGGTTCAGGTTATCCAGATAGGTTAAAAGGTAATGAAATACCATTTTTTTCAAGGATTATTCTATATGCTGACGCAATTGATGCTATGTCATCAAGAAGGCCTTACAGATATAAATTGTCAGTAAAGAAAATTATGCAGGAATTAAAGGATTGTTCGGGAAGACAATTTGATCCAGAAATGCTTCCTGTAATTTTAAAAGTGATTGAAAAAATTTTTTATGAGAAAAAAGATACTAATCTGCGATGATGACATCCAGATTTTAAATATGATTGAAAGGGGTTTAAAGAAAGATTATATTATTGAGAAGTCAGAAACAGGAAAGGAATTTATCAGGAAATCCAGCGAAGATTTTTTTGATTGTTTTCTTCTTGATGTTAATTTACCTGATATAGATGGTCTTGAACTCCTTGAGAAGACAAGGAATAAAAATCCTGAAATCCCAGTTATAATTATAACAGGTTACGGTGATATTGATATGGCTGTTAAGGCAATTAAAATGGGGGCATTTTATTTTATAAAGAAACCTTTCCAGATAGAAGAGATAAAAGGGATAATTCAAAGGGCAATAGAAACTTCTGATATAAAGAAGGAATTCAATTATTTAAGGAAGAGTGTTGAAGAAAAATTCAGTTTCTCAGGAATAATCGGGAAAAGCAAAAAGATGCAAGAATTATTCCAAATTGTTGAGCTGATTTCCCAGACAGATGTATCTGTTCTGATAGAAGGGGAATCAGGAACAGGTAAAGAATTATTTGCAAAGGCAATTCATTATAATTCTCCAAGAAAGGACAAAAATTTTATACCTATTAATTGTAGCGCATTACCAGAAACACTCCTTGAATCTGAATTATTCGGATATAAAAAAGGTGCATTTACCGGTGCATTAACATCTAAAAGGGGTCTATTTGAAGCAGCAAATGGCGGAACATTATTTCTTGACGAAATCGGTGAAACTACTCCCTCATTCCAGAGTAAATTATTAAGGGTTCTTGAAGAAGGTTATTTCTATCCACTTGGTTCAACAGAACAGGTAAAGGTTGATGTAAGAATTTTATCGGCAACGAATAAGATTCTTGAAGAAGAGATCAAAGAAAAAAAATTCAGGGAAGATCTGTATTTCAGGTTAAATGTTGTAAAGGTCAAAATACCACCGTTAAGGGAAAGGCGTGAAGATATTCCATTATTAATAGAACACTTTATAAAAAAATATTCTGAAAAATATAATAAGAATATAAAAGGATTTTCTGAAGAAGCTATGAAGATTTTTAATGAGTATGAATGGCCTGGAAATGTCAGGGAACTTGAAAATACCATTGAAAGGGCTGTTATACTCTCAAAAGGTGAAATAATAGACAGGGAAATATTTATTGAAAAAACATTCAAGGAAACAATCTCCGAAGATTTCATAACAAACTATGAAGAAGCAAAAAACAAGTTTGAGAAAGATTATTTTTTAAGATTATTGAAAATTACAGGTGGTAATGTATCAAAAGCAGCGGAAATTGCAGGAATAACAAGGCAAAACCTGTATTTAAAATTTCAGAAACTTGGTATTGATATTGATAAGATTTAAATAGCAGCTGTAACCCTTATAACTTCTTCTATTGTAGTTAAACCTCTTTTTAATTTTATCAATGCATCTTCTCTTAATGTCCTTAAACCCTCTTTTCTTGCCTGTTCCCTTAAATCATCTGATGTTGCTTTATTCAATATCATATCCCTTAATGTGCTTGAAATTGGCATAACCTCTGTTACTGCGATCCTGCCTTTATATCCTGTAAAATTACAGGCCTGACAGCCTTTTGGATTTGCACCGTATATCTGTGAACCTTTTAAAAAATTTATATCTATCTCAGCTTCCTTCAACAATTTCTCATCAGGCTCAATAGGCTCTTTGCATTTCTGACACACTTTTCTCATAAGCCTCTGTGCCTGTATCAAATTTAAAGATGCGGATACAAGGAATGGTTCTATACCCATATCGATTAACCTATTAACAGTGCTTGGTGCGTCATTTGTGTGTATAGTTGAAAGAACAAGATGCCCTGTTAATGCTGCCCTTATAGCAATAGAAGCAGTTTCTGTATCCCTTATCTCACCGACAAGTATTACATTTGGAGATTGTCTTAAGAATGCCCTTAACGCCATTGAGAAATTAAATCCAATATCTTCGTTAACCTGAACCTGATTTATCCCCATAATGTTATATTCAACAGGGTCTTCAACAGTCAAGATCTGTATTTCAGGTTTATTAAGTTTAGCAAGTGCAGAATAAAGTGTTGTAGATTTTCCACTACCGGTAGGACCTGTGACAAGAACGAGACCATAGGGTTTTTCAATTGCCGCATTAAATTTATCAAGATTATCCGGTTCAAATCCAAGCATTGTCATATCAAGCATCAATGCACTCTTATCGAGAATCCTCATCACAACTTTCTCACCATAAACAGTTGGGATTATGCTAACCCTGAGGTCTATTGGATTACCATCCACTTTTATTTTTATTCTACCATCCTGTGGAATTCTTCTTTCTGCAACATTCATAGTTCCTGTCATTATTTTTATCCTTGAAACAATGGCATTTTTAAGACTGTATTTTGGTTCAAGAACGGTCTGTAAAACTCCGTCAATTCTGTATCTTACCCTTAAAACCTTCTCAAATGGTTCAATATGTATATCTGAAGCCCTTTTTCGAACCGCATTTGTTATCAGGTAATTTACAAGTTTAATTATTGGTTGAGAAGACGCCTGCGAGTAATCAAATTCTTCTTCCTCTTCAGAAACTTCTACACTTCCTTCTTCTGAATCAAACGCGTCAATCTCAAATGACTCTTCTGTTCTTTCTTCCTCAATCTTTGCTACTTCCCTTGTAACCTTATAAAATCTATCAAGCAAAAGTTTCATCTTAGAATAGGAAATAATAACAGGCTCAACTTCAAGATTTGTCTTAAACTTTATTGCATCAATTGCTGAAAAATCAGATGGATTAACCATTGCAAGGATAAGTGTTCTTCCCTTTCTTCTTATAGGGAAAACTTCGTATCTATGTGCAAGGTCAGGAGGAATTAAAGAAACTATAGCAGGGTCAACATCCTGTGGTTCAATCGATACAGCTGGAACTTTGAATTGTAAAGAAAGAAATTTCAAAAGCTGTTCTTCCTTTACATATCCTAATTTTATCAGTACTGAACCAAGTTTATCAGATGTTCTTTTCTGTTCATCAAGTGCTTTTTGCAACTGATATTCAGTTATTACACCTGCATTAACAAGCATTCTTCCAAGTTGCATAATCACCTCAATGTTGTTTCTTTTGCAACATCAAATATATCAGTTTCACCTCTCAAAACCTTTAAGATCCCTGCTTCCCTTAATGTCAACATTCCTTCTTCAACCGCAGCCTTTTCTATCTCCATATCCGTTGCCCGGTCAAGTATTAAATCCCTTATTCTTTTGGTCACAGGTAAAACCTCGTAAACACCTATTCTTCCAGAATACCCTGTTTTCCTACATTTATCGCATCCAATTCCGTGGAATAGCTGATGTCCTTTGAATCTTTCAGGTTCAAATCCATATTTTTTAAGGTCATCATCACTTATTTTAAGTGGTGCTTTGCAATGTGGACATATTTTCCTTAAAAGTCTCTGTGAAACAACAAGGATGAGTGTTGATGCAATAAGGAACGGTTCTACACCCATATTAACAAGCCTTGTAATAGTTGCAGCAGCAGAATTAGTATGAACTGTGGAAAGCACAAGGTGACCGGTTAATGCAGCCCTTATTGCAATTTCAGTTGTTTCTTTATCTCTTATCTCTCCGACCATTATAACATCGGGGTCCTGTCTCAAATAAGCCCTGAGTGCAGAAGCAAAAGTGAGCCCTATTGACTCGTTAACCTGTAACTGGTTTATTCCCATTATACTGAATTCAACAGGGTCTTCAGCCGTGGTAATATTTATCTCAGGGTCGTTTATCTCATTTAAAGATGCATAAAGTGTAGTTGTTTTTCCACTACCTGTTGGTCCTGTAACAAGAATTATACCAAATGGATTTTTCAAGGCTTTTAAAAGATTCTTCAAAGGCTCATCTTCAAACCCTAAATCCCTTAGGTTTAAAGAAACCTGTGACCTGTCAAGTATTCTTAAAGCTACCTTTTCCCCGAAGAGTGTTGGGACTGTCGAGATACGGAAATCAACTCTTTTACCATCTATTTTCGCTTCAAATCTTCCATCCTGTGGAAATCTTTTCTCCTGTATCTTTAACTTTGCCATAACCTTGAGCCTTGAAACAACTGCTTTAAACATTTTTTGTGGTGGTGACTTCATTTCATGAAGAACCCCATCTATCCTGAACCTAACCCTTACATCCTTTTCATATGGTTCAATATGAATATCACTTGTCCTTTCCTTTACTGCTGCTTTTAACAATTGATTAACATACTGAACAACAGGACCGGACTCAACCATTGCAGCGAGTTCACTCACTGCCTCTTCTTCTTCCTTCTCTTCCACTACTTCAATCTCATCTTCAACTCCTATTTCTTCCATAACTTCATCTTCAAGAGCCTTTGATTTATAATGTTCTTCAAGGAATTTTTTTATGGATTTTTCAGTTGCTACATAAGGGATTATTTCAAGTCCTGTTTTAAATCTCAATGCATCTATTGCAAATACATCTTTTGGATTAGCCATTGCAATATGTAGAGTTTTACCTTCCCTCTTGAAAGGTATTGCTTCATATTTTGATGCGAGTTCCTGCGGAATAAGATTAAGGAGTGTTTTATCAATTGTAAGTTCTCCTAAGACTACATACGGGGTTTCAAAATGTTTTGAAAGATATTCTGAAAGTGTTTTTTCATTGATAAAACCCATTTCAACAAGGTTCGTTCCTATTCTTCCACCTACTTCCCTTTGTCTTTTCAACGCAGCATCCAATTGTTGCTGCGTGATTATTTTATCATTCAATAACATCCTGCCGAGTCTCATATTGTATATAAATTTATATCAAAATAATGTTATTGTCAAGATATAAAAAAGTCTTTGTTAAATAAACTTGAAAAGTAGACTATTTTTTATTGATTTAAAGATGAAAAGTAGACTTGATATTTTTTGTAATTTAAACTTGAAAAGTAGACTTATGATGAATTTGTAAAGTTGG